>JAYVRP010000221.1:0-7538 GCA_043776215.1 Rhodoferax sp.
CTCAAGGGGCAACAAGACTACCTGACCGTGACGGACGGTGCGGTGGAGCAATTCGTGCGCGACCAGATTGCCGCGCGTTTTCCCGGTGACGGGGTGCTCGGTGAGGAAACCGGTGGCGCAGTCGACGCGCCTCGGCTGTGGATCGTGGACCCGATCGACGGCACAGCCAATTTCGCGCGCCAGATTCCCCATTTCTGCATTTCGCTCGGGCTCATGGTGGAGGGCCGGATGGAAGCAGGCGCCATCTACGAACCCATGCACGACGAGTTGTACATCGCGCAGCGTGGCCTGGGCGCCTGGCTCAATGGCAAACGCATGCAGGTCAGCACCATCGCCGACCTCAAGGCTGCCACGGTCGAGGTGGGCTGGTCCACCCGTATTCCGGTGGCCACCTACCTGGACATGGCCGGCCGGGCGGCACATGCCGGATGCTCGGTACGCCGGGCGGGTTCTGGTTCACTGGGCGTGGCCTATGTGGCCGCGGGCCGCACCGAAGGGTACGCAGAGCCCCATATCAACGCCTGGGATGTTGCCGCCGGCTTGCTGCTGGTGACCGAGGCCGGCGGTCGCATCAGTGATTTCTGGGGGCAGGACGGCCTCAAGGTCGGCAATGCCGTGCTGGTCACCAACGCCGCGCTGGCTGCCACTTTCAGTGCCCTGACGGGTATTGCGCTGGCAAGCTGAGCCAGGGCCTGCGCAGGATCGGGCGATATCCGGCCGGCGTCAGTCGCCCAGCAACACCACGTCGTCCGCCGCGAAGGCCAGCGCCACCGACGCACCTGCGACCACCGGGTGGTCGGTGTCGGGCGAGGTGATGAACAGGTCACCCAGCGGCGTCTGCACCATGTACTCCATCTGCTCACCCACGTAGGTGGCCTTCCGGATGGTGGCCTCCAGCGCATGGGGGCTGCCGGCGGGCAGCAGGTTCACCCGGTTGGGCCGCACGGCGACGTGGCGTTGCGCGGCGACACCCACGCAATGGTTGGTATGCAGTGTCAGCCCCCCCAGGCGCACGGTGGCGCTGTCGCCCCGGACCGAGACCACCTCACAAGGCAACACATTGGCGCCACCGATGAAATCGGCGACGAAGCGGGTACCCGGGCGATCATGCAATTCGCGCGGGCTGCCCATTTGCGCGATGCTTGCGTTGTTCATCACCACCACGGTGTCCGACACGGCCAGCGCCTCTTCCTGGTCGTGGGTCACATACACCACGGTCAGGCCGAGCGACTGTTGCAGGTCGCGAATCTCCTGGCGCACATACCGGCGCAGCTTGGCATCCAGGTTGGAGAGTGGTTCGTCGAACAGCAGCACACGGGGTTCGAGGACGATGGCGCGCGCCACGGCGACGCGCTGCTGCTGGCCACCGGAGAGCTCGTTCGGGTAACGCGCGCTCAGGGCGCCAAGCCCCAGTTGCTGGAGCACGTCGTTGGCCTTGGAGGCGACCGCCTCCTTCGAAAAGCCCGACACCTGCAAGCCATAAGAGACGTTCTGCAGCACCGACATGTGGGGAAACAGCGCATACGACTGGAACACCATGGAAACGTCGCGCGCCGTCGCAGGCAGCCGGGTGACGTCGTCGTCGCCGATCAGGATGCGCCCGCTGCTGGCCATCTCCAGGCCGGCGATCATGCGCAGGGTGGTGGTCTTGCCGCAGCCCGACGGGCCGAGCAGCGTGACCAGGGTGCCTGCGGGAAAGTCGAGCGAGATCTGGTCCACCGCCACCACGTCGGGGCCGTACCGTTTGGTGACCTTGTCGAAGACCACGCGGGCCGGCCCTTTGCGATTCGATGTATTCATGCGCCTCCCGCGAGCATTGAAGAGTCCTGGGGACTCATGCCGCGCCGCCCCAGTCGCCGGCTTCCCACGATCCACTGAAACACCGCGATGGCGGCCAGCATCACCAGGATCAGCACGGTGGAGTAGGCGATCGCCACGCCATACTCGTTGTTCTCCACCCGCCCGATGATGTAGCTCGTGGCCATGTCGTGCTTGGCGCTGACCAGAAAGATCACCGCACTGATGGCGGTCATGGTGCGCACGAAGCTGTAGACCAGCGCCGACAGGATCGCCGGACGGATCAGCGGCAGCGTGATGCGCCGGAAGGTGGTCCAGGAGCTGGCGCCGAGCGTGAGCGAGGCCTCGTCCAGGCTCTTGTCGATCTGCGACAGCGAGGCGATGCCCGAGCGCACGCCCACCGGCATGTTGCGGAACACGAAACAGATCACCAGGATGGCGGCCGTGCCAGTGAGCTCGATCGGCGGCACATTGAAGGCGATGATGTAACTCACGCCGATCACGGTGCCGGGAATTGCGAAGCTCAGCATCGTGCCAAACTCGAACAGCTGCTTGCCGCGAAAGCTCTGGCGCGTCAGCAGCCAGGCCGTGATCAGACCGATGGCGGCGGTCAGCGGTGCGGAAATCGTCGCAATCTGCAAAGTGGTCCAGAAGCTGTTCCAGGCCGAACCCGGCCACTGCATGCCGAACTCGCCGAAGGAAATAGCGAACGCCCGGATGTAATGCCTGAATGTGAGCGAGTTGTCGCGCCCCCACAACTGCACGACACTCCCGTAGGCGATCATCAGGTAGACCACGACCGTGAAGAACGACCACACCGTGGTGACCACCACGACCGGCAGGCCGATGCGTCGCGGCAGTGGCGGATGCATGCCGCCATCGCCCTTGCCACTGACCGAGGTGTAGCTGCGCCGGCCGAGCCAGCGCTGCTGCAGGTAGAACGCACCGATCGTGAACGCCAGCAGGATGATGGCCATCACCGCGGCCTGGCCCTGGTCGTTCTGCGATCCGACGACCGAGAAGAAGATCTCGGTCGACAGCACGTTGAAATTGCCGCCCAGCACCAGCGGGTTGCCGAAATCGGCCATGCTTTCGATGAAGCCGAGCAAGAAAGCGTTGGCCAGACCCGGCCGCATCAGTGGCCAGGTGACCGTACGGAAGGTCACCCAGGCATTCGCCCGCAAGGTCTGGGCCGCCTCTTCGAGTGACGGACTGACGGCCTCGACGACACCGATCAGCACCAGGAAACAGATCGGTGTAAACGACAACAATTGCGCGATCAGCACGCCCGACCAGCCGTAGATCCAGCGCGACGGCTCCAGCCCGAGCTGCCCCGCCACGAACTGCGTGACGTTGCCCGATAGCCCGAACAACAGGATGATCGACAGGCCGATCACGAATGGGGGCGTGATGATCGGCAGCAGCGACAGCGACTTGACGAAACCGCGAAATCGCACGCCGGTGCGGGTCAACACCAGCGCAAACGCCAACCCGAGCAGGGTCGACAGCAGACCCACCGAGAGCCCCAGCGCCAGTGTGTTCCAGGCGACGCCGCAGGTGGAGGCGCCGGTCAGGCAACCGAGCCGCCAGATCTTGGCGTCGACCAGGCGTTCCACGAACGGCGCGACAGACCATCCGCCGCCCTGCACCTGGAATGGGATGACCAGCATCTGCGCCACCGGCAGGCCGATGAACAACAGGGTCAGGGCGATCACCAGGCCAAGCGAGCCGGCCACGAAGGAGTCCCCGGCGACCAGCCCGCGCAGGGCCAGGCCGTGGGTCAGCAGGAACAGGCAGCTCAGCCCGGCCACCAGCGCGCCATACCCCATGCCGAACTGGCGCTGCTCGGATTCGCCCAGCCAGGCATTGAGCCAGGCCGTGTTCCAGCCGTGCAGGCCGAACAGGAAACCCTGCACCAGCATGTAGCCGATGCCCAGGGCTCCGAGCAGGGTCAGCAGGCGCCCCAGCGTGGCATTGCCGGGGCGGCGCAACACCGTCACCAAAGCAGCCAGTGCGAGCACAGCCATCGGCAGCAACCAGAGATTGGCGCCGCGGGCCCACAGGAAAAGCGCCGGTGCGGATTCAGAAGACAGCGGGAAACCTGCCAGCAGCCATTTCAGACTCCAGAAACCGTCTTCGATGGCGTACCACGGCAACAGCGCCACCCCCGCCATGCCGCACAGCGCAATTCCCAAGGCCTGGGTGTCCAGGCGTTCTTGTCGCACGGGAAGGAGGCCGGTCAGCAGGATGCCTTGGCGTCAGCGCTCAGTGTGGCAGGGCGCCGATTTCGTCGTCCCACTTCTTGAGCAGGCGCCGACGCTCGGCGGCCGACCCGTATTTCACGAAGTCGTAGTCGATCAGCTTGATCTTGGCCAGGTCGGGCGCCTTGGGCGAGCTCTTGGCCGCCTTGTTCGACATGACCTGGAAGGATTTGACATCCTTGGCCTTGTTCTGGAAGTCGGCCGTCAGTGCAAATTCATAGAACTTCTTGGCGTTGTCCAGGTTGCGCGCACCCTTGATGATGCTCATCGAGCCGATCTCGTAACCGGTGCCCTCGCAAGGCACGACAGACTTGATCGGGAAGCCGGCCTCGGCCACCGCCACGGCGTCGTGCACGAACACAATGCCAATCACGGTCTCGCCCGCCCCGGCGGCCTTGATCGGCGCCGAACCCGATTTGGTGTACTGGTTGATGTTCTTGTGCAGCGCCTTCATGTACTCGAACGCCTCTTTTTCGCCGAACATCTGGACCAGCGTGGCGAGCATGGTGTACGACGTTCCCGAGGAGTTGGGATTGGCGACCTGCACCTTGCCCTTGTAAACCGGCTTGATCAGGTCTTTCCAGCAAGCCGGCACCGGCAGGCCCTGCTTCTTGAGCAGTTCTTCGTTGTAGCCATATCCCAGGGCGCCGGAATAGATGCCGACCGTGCGGACCTTGGATGCCACTGCCTGGCGATTGGCCCAGTCGTGGAGTTGGTCCCGCATCGGTGAAACATAGGCTTGTGTCAGGCCCTCTTCGGCCGCCTGCAAGTGCGGGTCACCGGTGCCGCCCCACCAGATGTCACCCTTGGGGTTGGAGGACTCGGCCTTGACCTGGGCATAGGTCTCACCGGAGCTCTTGCGCGTCATGTCGACCGAGATGCCGGTCTTTTTCTCGAACTCGGTCTTGGCCTGCTGGCACCAGGCTTCGTCCGAACTGCAATACAGCGTCAGCTTCCCCTGCGCGAAGGACGGTCCGGCGAGCAGGCCCAGCATCAGGGCCAGCAAACCGGAAAGGGTGGAACGACGCATGGCTAGTCTCCAAAAAGTGGGCGTGACAGATTTGTAGCAAACTGATGACAACTCATCTTTGACCATAGTCAGCCACATCTGAAACGTCAATCCGTAGAAACCAGCAGGACTGCACTGGCGCACCCCGCCGCAGGCGACTTGCGTCTGCCGGTCCGATCTAGCCCGGCAGTGTGCTTGCGGCCACCAGTTGCGCCAGCTTGGCCTTTGCGGCGCCCGACTCGATCACCCTGCGCGCCAGGGCCAACCCTTCGAGCATCGACGCTGCGACGTTGGCCGCATACAGGGCCGCACCTGCATTGAGGATGACGATGTCCCGGGCGGCACCGGGTTCGTTGTTCAGCACACCGAGCAACATCGCCTTGGACTGCGCCGGTGTCTCTACCCTCAGCGCACGGTTGCTGGCCATGACCATGCCGAAATCTTCCGGATGGATTTCATATTCCGTAATTTCGTCGTTGCGCAATTCACCCACCATGGTGGCCGCCCCCAGACTCACCTCGTCCATGCCGTCCTTGCCGTAGACAACGACTGCGTGCTCGGTGCCCAGGCGCTGCAAGGCACGCACCTGGATGCCCACCAGATCGGGGTGGAAAACCCCCATCAGGATATTGGGCGCGTCGGCCGGGTTGGTCAGCGGCCCAAGCAGATTAAAGATGGTTTTGATGCCCAGTTCCTTGCGCACCGGTGCCACATTTTTCATGGCCGGGTGGTGGTTCGGCGCGAACATGAACCCCACGCCCACCTCGGCGATGCAACGCGCAATGGCCTCTGGCGGGAGGTTGATGTTGATGCCCAATGCTTCCATCACGTCGGCACTGCCACTTTTGCTGCTGACCCCGCGATTGCCGTGTTTGCTGACCTTGGCGCCGGCGGCGGCGGCCACAAACATCGAGCAGGTCGAAATGTTGAAGGTGTGCGAACCATCCCCACCGGTACCAACGATGTCCACCAAGTGTGTCTTGTCGGCTACATGCACCTTGGTGCAGAACTCGCGCATGACCTGCGCGGCGGCCGTGATCTCGCCAATGGTTTCCTTCTTGACGCGCAGGCCTGTGATCAACGCCGCCATCATGACCGGTGACAACTCGCCGCCCATGATGAGGCGCACCACATGCAGCATCTCGTCGTGGAAGATCTCGCGGTGCTCGATGGTGCGGGTCAGGGCTTCCTGGGGGCTGATCTTGTGGCTATTGGGCATGAAACTCTCCTCGTTGGTTCAGTGTGTGGGGCGCTCGGCCAGGGCCAGCCGGATTCCGAAATAGACAAACAGGGCACCGGCACCACGTTCGAGCCAAGCCATGCCGCGCTGCATCACTGCAAAGCGCCGGGACAACCAGGCCGCTGCCAGTCCATACCCCAGGTTGATCGGTAATGCATTGATGTTGAAGATCAGGCCCAGCAGCAGGAAGGTCAGCGTCTTGTGCTGCGCATCCGGATGGATGAACTGGGGCAGAAAGGCCAGAAAGAAAAGCGCCACCTTGGGGTTCAAGGCATTGGTCCAGAACCCCTGTGTGAACACCTTGCGCAGTGGCACGTCGGCGCCATCTGCCAGCGCTCCGGGGCGCGGCGCGGCAGGCCGTGCCGCGCCGGTCCGCTGTTGCGCCAGCAGCATGGAGGCCCCCATGAACACCAGATAGGCCGCACCCACCCACTTGATCACCGTGAACGCCGTGGCCGAGGCGGCCACCAGGGCGCTCAGTCCGATGGTCGCAGCGGCAATGTGCACAAAACACCCCGCCGTGATGCCCAGCGCGGCCACGCTGCCAGCGCGCCAGCCTGCGCGCAGGCCGTGGCTCACGATGTACAACACGTCAGGGCCAGGTGTCAGATTCAGCAGCAGACCCGCAAGCACAAAAAGCCCTAGCTGATCGATGCCGGAGAACACGGTTGTCAGCCCGCGAAAAAGGACTTGGCCACGGCCACCGCCCGGTCCACGCCCGCGGCATCCACGTCGAGATGGGCCACGAAACGCAGGCGGTACAGGCCCGAGGCCAGCACACCGTGGCGCTGCAGATACGGCACGAACTCCGCAGCGCGGGCACGCGCCGCGCCCACGATATCCACGAAAACAATGTTGGTCTGCGGCATTTCCAGCTGCAGGCCGTCGATGCTGCGCAGACCCTCGGCCAGGCGGCGCGCGAGCATATGGTCCTGCACCAGGCGGTCCACATGGTGGTCCAGCGCATACGTTCCCGCAGCCGCCAGCATGCCGGACTGGCGCATGCCGCCGCCCGCCATCTTGCGGATGCGCAAGGCGCGTGTGAGGAAGTCACGACTACCGCACAACACGGAGCCCACGGGTGCGCCCAGCCCCTTGCTCAGGCACACCGAGACACTGTCGAAACACTGCGTAATTCGTCGCGCCTCGTCGCGCACGGCACCGCCGGTCAAGCTCGCCTGCGCAGTGGCGGCGTTGAACAGCCGCGCACCATCGAGGTGGCGCAGCAGGC
>JAYVRP010000222.1:0-2314 GCA_043776215.1 Rhodoferax sp.
GCGGGACAAGGGACCCGCGTGCGCCCCCTCACCAACGACCTGCCCAAGGCGATGGTGCCTATCCTGGGCAAGCCGGTGATGGAATACCTGATCGAGCACCTGGCGCGTTACGGCGTGCTCGAGATCATGGTCAACGTGGCCTGGCACCACGACAAGATCGAGCAGTATTTTGGTGACGGGCACCGCTGGGGCGTGCAGATCGGTTATTTCTACGAAGGTGTGCGCGACCACGGCGATGTCTTGCCCAAACCCATGGGGTCGGCCGGGGGCATGCGGCGTATCCAGGATTTCGGCGGTTTCTTCGACGACACGACCATTGTGTTGTGTGGTGATGCATTGATCGACCTCGATATTGGCGCGGCCTTGCACGAACACAAGAGCAAGGGAGCGATTGCCAGCGTGGTGACGCTGGATGTGCCGCTGGCCGAGGTCAAGAACTATGGCATCGTGGTCGCCGACGCTGAGGGCAGGATCCAGTCATTCCAGGAGAAGCCGAACCCGGAGGATGCCAAGTCGACCCTGGCCAGCACCGGCATCTACATCTTCGAGCCCAAAGTGCTGGACATGATCCCTTCCGGCAAGGTCTACGACATCGGCTCGCAACTGTTCCCGCAACTGGTGGCCGAGAAGCTGCCGTTCTTCGCGCAGAGCCGTTTTTTCAACTGGATCGATATCGGGCGGGTGAGCGACTACTGGTCGGTGCTGCAACGGGTATTACGCGGCGAGGTGGCGCAGCTCAACATGCCGGGGCGCGAAGTACGGCCAGGTGTGTGGGTGGGGTTGAACACGTCGATCACCTGGGACGAAGTGACCATCCAGGGGCCGGTATACATCGGCTCTGGTGTACGCATCGAGCCTGGCGTTCGCATCATCGGGCCAGCATGGATCGGGCACGGTTGCACCTTGCGCACTGGGGCCATGGTGACGCGCAGTATTCTGTTCGAGTACACCCGCATTGCAGCTGGCATGCGGTTTGACGAGATGATCGTATCGCCGCAATATTGCGTGGACCGCCATGGTCAAACCTTGTACCAGGGCGACGACAACGCGGTCTTGCGCTGGGGTGATGCCCGCGGCTGACCGCCCCTTGACCTCCCTCCACCGACACACCATCCAAACATGCTGATTCAACCTGTAGTGTTATCGGGCGGCTCAGGCACCCGGCTGTGGCCGTTGTCGCGCGAAAAATATCCGAAGCAACTGCTTCCGCTGATCGGTGAAGACTCCTTGCTGCAAGCCACTGTGCGCCGCACCGACGGCATTCCTGGCGCCGAGCTCGCTGCGCCCATGGTGGTGTGCAACGAGGAATACCGGTTTGTCATCGCCGAACAATTGCGTTTGATGGGCAAGCCCGGCACGATGGTGTTGGAGCCTGCCGGGCGCAACACGGCACCGGCGCTCACACTGGCAGCACTGGCGGCAGGGCGCAGTGGCGCCGACCCGGTGCTGCTGGTGATGCCGGCCGACCACGTGATCGTCGACACCACCGAGTTCCGGGAGGTGGTTCGCCAGGGCGCGATGTTGGCGGCCCAGGGGCTGGTGGTCACCTTCGGTATCACCCCCGATGCGCCGGAGACCGGCTACGGTTATATCCAGGCCGGTGCAGCGCTGGCACAAACCGACGACACGCCCGCGCGGCGCATCGCCCGTTTTGTCGAAAAGCCCGACCTGGAAACCGCCCGATCCTATCTGGAGGCAGGCTCCTACCTATGGAACAGTGGCATCTTCATGATGCGCGTCTCGGTGTGGCTGGCCGCGATCGGCACCTGTCGGGCGGACATCCTGGCCGCTTGCCGCACGGCCTGGGAGGAAGGAACCCACGACGGTGAATTCATGCGTGTGGGCAAGGACAGCTTTGCCGCCTGCCCCAGCGACTCGATCGATTATGCGGTGATGGAACGCATCACCAGCACTGCCTCACCGGCGGCCAGCCCTTTGCCCGTGGGTGTGGTGATTCCCCTGCAGGCCGGTTGGTCCGACGTCGGGGCCTGGGACGCGCTGTGGCAGGTACTGCCCAAGGACGATGCCGGCAATGTGGCCCAGGGAGACGTGTTGTTGCACGACTGCCACGACACGCTGGCCCTGTCGGATGACCGCTTGTTGGCCTGCGTGGGTGTGAGCGACCTGGAGGTCGTGGTCACGCCGGACGCCATTTTGGTCTCGCACAAGGACAGAACGCAGGACGTCAAGAAAATCGTCGACACCCTCAAGCAGCGCAAGCGCACCGAGGGGCAGATCCACCGCAAGGTGTTCCGCCCCTGGGGCTGGTACGACAGCGTGGACGCCGGTGCCCGATTTCAGGTCAAGCGCATCG
>JAYVRP010000223.1:0-7519 GCA_043776215.1 Rhodoferax sp.
CTGCAGGATGGTCATCAACGCCATCGCCTCGGCCGCCATGCCGCTGGCCGAGGCCAGCCCGGCGCGGCCGCCTTCAAGCGCGGCCACGCGTTCTTCCAGGGCCGCCACGGTCGGATTGGACAGCCGCGAGTAAATGTTGCCGAAGGTCTGCAGGTTGAACAGGCTCGCCGCGTGCTCGGCGCTGTCGAACACGAAACTCGTGGTTTGGTAGATGGGCAGTGCGCGGGCACCGGTGGCCGGATCCGGTATCTGGCCGGCGTGGATGGCGAGGGTCTCGGGCTGGAAGGCGTGGTCGGCCATGGTGGTGTCGTTTCTCAAACAGGGCGTTTTGCCGAGACCACGCGGGTGTTGACACCGGCCCAGTGCAAGCCGCCGAACAGCCTCGCGTGCTCGATCTTCACGCAGCGGTCCATCACCGAGTCGAGCCCGGCCTCGCGTGCCAGTTGGTCCGACTCCAGGCTCGTCACACCGATCTGCTGCCACAGGCAGCGTGCCCCGATAGCGATGGCCTGGCGCGCAATCGGCAGCACGTCCTCGGTGCGCCGGAAGACGTCGACCATGTCGACCACAAACGGAATGTCGCCCAGGTCGGCGTAGCAGTGTTCACCCAGGATGTCGGTCCGGCTGGCAGCGTAGCGGGGGTTCACCGGCACGATGCGGTAGCCATGCGACTGCATGTATTTGGCGGCGAAGAAACTCGGGCGGTGCCATTCGGCGGACAGGCCGACCACCGCGATGGTGTGGCAGTGCTTGAGCACTGCGCGGAGCTGGAGGATGGTGTTCATGGCGAATTCCGTTGCCCGGTCCTATTGCAACATCCAGGCGCTGCCCTGACGCACCGCAGTCGTCGCGGGAGTGGTACCGGCAGGCAACTGGCGCAGCCCAAGCAATTGACCCCGGGCGGGATGGTTCCCGTGATTGAAAGCGCGAAATTTGCCCAGCGTTCTGCGGGCGCCAAAATCGAAGGATGAGGCAATGTCGTTTGCACTGAATTCAATCCAGAACGAGGCCGATCTGTTTGGCCAGTTTCCCAAACTTGGCGTAGTCCGCACGGATCTGCTCGGCGAACTGCTCCTGCGTGATGGCATACGGCTCCATGCCACCGGCGGCATTGAAGCGGTCTTTGAGTGACTGCTTCTGCTGCGCCTTGACGATCTCGGCACGCAGGCGCTGCAGGATGTCGGGCGGGGTACCTTTGGGCGCAAACACACCAAGCCAGATGGAGTTCTGAAAACCGGGGTAGGTCTCGGCAACGGTGGGCACCTCCGGGAAGGCCGCCGAGCGTTTCAGGCCGGTGGTGGCAATGGCGCGCAGGTTGCCGGCCTTGATCTGCGGTGCCGTGGACGAGCCGGCAAACATGGCCGCCACCTCGCCACCCATGGTCGCCACCGTCGCGGGGGCCCCGCCCTTGTAGGGCACGTGCTTGAGGTCGATGCCGGCGGCCTGGCGCAGCATTTCCATCGTCAGGTGGTGTTGGCTGCCATTGCCGCTGGAGCCATAAAAAAGCGGTGGATTGCTTTTGCGCGCCAGTTCGACAAACTCAGCCAGTGTCTTGACGGGCAGCTTGGGATTGACCGACAGCACAAAGTCGTTGCTGGCGAGCGAGGCCACGGGCACCAGGTCCTTCAGCGGATCGAACGGCATTTTGACGTAGACATGCGGATTGATGACAAAGGTGCTGTCGGTGCCCAGCAGCAGGGTGTAGCCGTCGGGCGAGGCCTTGGCCACCAAATCTCCAGCGATGTTTCCGTTGGCGCCGGCGTGGTTCTCCACGATCACCTGCTGGCCTAGCTGCGGCGCCAACTCCAGAGCGAGTGAACGCGCCGCCACGTCCGGAGCGCCGCCCGGCGGGATGTGCACGATCAGGCGGATCGGCTTGGCCGGGTAGTCCGCGGCCCATGCGCGCGTGGCAAGACCCGCCAGGACGATGACCGTGGCCAGACCCCATAACGCGACCCGGCGACTACACGTTTGCACCATGTTCAACTCCCTGAAACTTCATGTGATACTGGGAACGAAATCGATTATGACGCGCCGTTTTTTTCGCTGGCGCCATTGCTGAAGAAGAACTCCCATGAACATCCATTTGACCGTCGCGGTGGGCGACTATGAACATGTGCGCGACGTCACCGATGGCAGTGTGCGCGTGCAGGGCGCGGAGCTGACCGTATTGAGCATGCCGCCCGAAGAAACGTTCTATCGCTTCATCCACCACCAGGAGTGGGACGTTTCCGAGCTGTCGCTGGCCAAGGCGATTGCCTTCGCCTCGGTGGGTGACCCGCGTTTTGTACTGCTGCCGGTGTTTCCTTCGCGGGTGTTTCGCCATTCCTCCATCTACGTTCGGCGTGGTGCAGGCCTGGAACGGCCGGAGCAACTGGCAGGGCTGCGCATTGGTGTGCCCGAATGGGCCCAGACGGCGGCTGTTTATTCCCGGGGCATGTTGACGCACGAACATGGGGTGGCCCTGGACAGCGTGCAGTGGTTTCAGGCCGGTGTGAATGACGCAGGCCGCAAGGAGAAAGCCCGACTCAAACTGCCAGAGGGGGTGAGCTGCAGCCCGGTGCCGGATGCTTCGCTGTCGCAGATGCTGCTGGACGGGCGGCTGGATGCGGTGCTGTCGGCCCGCGCGCCGGATGCCTTCTTGCACCATCCGGACAAGGTCACACGTCTGTTTGCCGACAGCCGCGCCGCCGAGAAGGCTTACTTTGCCAAGACGGGCATTTTCCCCATCATGCACGCGCTGGCCATGCGACGCGAGGTGTACGAGCGCAACCGCTGGCTCGCGCGCAACCTGGTCACTGCCTTTGAGAAGGCCAAGAACAATTCGCTGGAGCGGGCACTGGACATCACCGCATCACACTTCGTGCTGCCGTGGGTGGCCGATCTGGCGCGCGACGCGCAGGCCATGCTGGGCGAGGACTTCTGGCCCTATGGCCTGGCGGCCAACCGCGTGACGCTGGATGCGTTCTGCCAGTACGCGTTTGAACAAGGCGTGGCCCACCGCCACGTGCGGGCCGAAGAGTTGTTTGTGCCGGAGGTGCTGTCGGAAGCAAAGGTGTAGGGGGACAAGGAATTCCTGCCCGGTCTGCAACGCGTACGCCAACTCGCACCACAGCATGAGAACCCGGGAAAATGGCAGGCCAAGGCGCCCAAGGTCTGCGTATGCGAAGGTGGATCCGCCGTCAGTTCAGCCTGATGGCACTTGCGGCCGCACCGCCTCCAGCCCGTCCACCTCCCGCGCCGAGATGCAGATGCTCGCCAGCGTGCGCTCCTCGTGGTAGGGCCAGGGCTTGCCCCGGTGCAGGGTGGCGCGTTCGTCCCATACCAGTACGTCGCCGGGTTGCCAGGCGTGTGTGTAGACCGCCTCGGGCCGGGTGGCGAAATCCGTGACCTCGTCGATCAGGGCCTGCGATTCGGCCAGCGGGAGGTCGTCCACCTGAAACGCGTGCGAGGCCATGTACAAAGCCTCCTGGCCATTGCGCGGGTTGGGCCAGAGGGCGCGCCACGACTGCGGCTTCCAGCGGGTGATGCGCTCCATCCTGGCCAGGCCGGCTGAAATCTTCGAGCGCGAGTGCGCCAGGGCGTGCGTCAGCACGGCGTTGCGCATGCGCTCCTTGAGATGGGCCGGCAGGTTGCGCCAGGCCGCGCGGGTCGACACCAACTCGGTTTCACCCCCGCTTGAACTCAGCACCCGTGCCGCGAGGATGTTGGCCAGCGCCGGTACCGGCAGGAAGGTGCTGTCGGTATGCCAGAGCTGGTTGCCCATCAGGTTGAGCGTGAGCAGGTCGTCGGCTGGCGCCACCGTGTTGTCGGCGCGCAGATTGCTGACGTTGTCCATGCGTGGCTGGGGGCCGTTCTGGCCCATCGAGCGGTCCTCGATCGGGCCAAAAAGCGCTCCAAAGCGCAGGTGGGCCTCGTCGTCGAGCTGCTGGCCGCGAAACAGCAGCAGTGAATGGGTTTCGAAAGCCTCACGGATCTGCGGATAGCTGCCTTGTTGTGTGACCTCGCGCAGGTCGACATCGTGGACTTCGACGCCGAACAGCGGATGCAGGGGAGTGAGGTGGAGAGGTTTCATGTGCGTTTCTTTCTGGGGCCGTGCCGGGCCAATCCACAGCGAGGCTCATACCATCCCGCCCGCCTGCCCATCGCCGATGTTCTTGCTGCAATCACCCAGAAAGGCGGCTTCGTGCGACTCGGGCGTCAACGGGTTGTCGTACACCCGCTCGACGTGGCCGATCAGCAGCAACTCGTCGGACCGATCGCGTGCGAACCAGCGCGCCGCCAGCGGCAAGCCACGGATCATGGCCAGATCGCCGCCCAGGCGCTCCACGAATGCCGCCTTGGGCTGGCCGTTGTTGCGCGAGAGCGCGGCGTTCCTGATGAAGTCGGCGCCTTCGCGGCACTCTGCCGCGGTGTGGCTGCTGGCGTTGGCGTGGCTTGCCACGGCAAGTGTGGCGATGGCGAGCAGGTAAAGAGTCGGCCATTTCATGCCGCACATGTTAGCGGGCATTGCGCCAAAAGGGTACATGGAGAAATACGGAGAAGAAGCAGGCACCCGTGCAGCAGTTCCGCTTCGCAGGGGCAGACGCTTGATCCTTTCGCAATTCATCACACCGTTCGGGCTGAGCCCTTCGACTCCGCTCAGGACAGGCTTGTCGAACCCTGCAGCCATTGGACAAGCTCAGGACGTGTGCTGGCTTGCGGCCACCGCGAGCGCGGTCATGTTGACCACGCGCCGCACCGTCGCCGACGGTGTCAGCACATGCGCTGCGGCTGCGGCGCCCAGCAGGATCGGCCCCACCGTCACACCATGGCCGCCGGTGACCTTGAGCACATTGAACAGGATGTTGGCCGCATCCAGGTTGGGGCAGATCAGCACATTGGCTTCACCGTGCAGCTTGGTGTCCATCAGGGCACTGCGCCGCATGTCTTCGGACAGGGCCGCGTCGCCGTGCAACTCACCGTCGCACTCCACGTCTGGCGCCATCTGCGTGAACAATGCGTGCGCCTCGCGCATCTTGACGGCCGAGCGCCGGTTGGATGAGCCGTAGTTGGAGTGCGACAGGAACGCCACCTTGGGCGGCAGCCCGAAGCGGCGCACCTCGTTGGCCGCCATCAGTGCGATGCTGGCAAGTTGTTGCGCGTCCGGATCTTCGTTGACAAAGGTGTCGGCGATGAACAGCGAGCGCTTCTCCAGCATCAACGCGTTGAGCGTGGCAAAGCCGCTGGCGCCTTTCTTCACGCCGATCACGTCGCGCACGTGGTCCAGGTGGGTGTCGAACCGCCCGACCAGGCCGCACAACAATGCATCGGCGTCGCCCAGCGTGACCATCAGCGCGGCGATGGTGGTGTTGGAGCGGCGCACCGCTGCCTTGGCGGCATCGACCGATACGCCGCGGCGGCCCATGAGCCGGTGGTAGGTTTCCCAGTACTGGCGAAAACGGGGGTCGTCCTCGGGGTTGACGTTGTCCACATCCACGCCGAGTTTGATGCGCAAGCCGGCCTTCGCCAGTCGGGCTTCGATGACGGCCGGTCGCCCGATCAGGATCGGGTGCGCCAGGCCCTCGTCCACCGCCACCTGGGCGGCGCGCAACACGCGTTCGTCCTCGCCCTCGGCATAGGCCACCCGCTTGGCGGCGGGCGGCACCGCCTTGGCGGCCGCGAACACCGGGCGCATGAACATGCCGGTCTGGTACACGAAGCGCGACAGTTGCTGGCGGTAGGCGTCCATGTCCTTGATGGGCCGTGTTGCCACGCCGGACTCTTCCGCCGCCTTGGCCACGGCGGGTGCAATACGCAAAATCAGGCGCGAATCGAAGGGCGTGGGGATCAGGTAGTCGGTGCCGAAGGTCAGCTCCTTGCCGGCATAAGCGGTAGCCACTTCTTCGCTGATGTCGGCCTTGGCCAGGTCGGCGATCTGGCGCACGCAGGCCAGCTTCATGGCCTCGGTGATCTTGGTGGCGCCGCAGTCCAGCGCGCCACGGAAGATGTAGGGGAAACACAGCACGTTGTTGACCTGGTTCGGGTAGTCCGAACGGCCGGTGGCGATGATGCAGTCGGGCCGCGCCGCCCGGGCCAGCTCCGGCCGGATCTCGGGCTCGGGGTTGGCCAGCGCGAGGATGATGGGCGCACGCGCCATGGTCTTGACCATCTCGGACGTCAGCACACCGGCGGTGGAGCAGCCCAGGAACACGTCGGCGTCTTGCACCACGTCGGCCAGTGTGCGTGCGTTGGTGTCTTGCGCCACGCGTTGTTTGGATTCATCGAAACCGCCCGGGCGGCCGCGGTAGATCACCCCTTTGGAATCACAGGCAAAGATGTTCTTGCGCTGTACCCCCAGGCCCACCATCACGTCCAGGCACGCGAGGGCGGCTGCCCCGGCACCCGACACCGCGACCTTGACGTCCTCGATCCGTTTGCCCACCAGCTCCAGGCCGTTGAGCAGCGCTGCCGACGAGATGATGGCCGTGCCGTGCTGGTCGTCGTGGAACACGGGGATGTTCATGCGCTCGCGCAGCTTCTGCTCGATGTAGAAGCACTCGGGCGCCTTGATGTCTTCCAGGTTGATGCCACCCAGCGTGGGCTCCATGGCCGCGATGATGTCAACCAGCTTGTCGGGGTCACGCTCGGCCAGCTCGATGTCGAACACGTCGATGCCGGCAAACTTCTTGAACAGGCAACCCTTGCCCTCCATCACCGGTTTGGCCGCCAGCGGGCCGATGTCACCCAACCCCAGCACCGCGGTGCCGTTGGTGATCACGCCCACCAGGTTGCCGCGCGAGGTGTATTCGGTGGCAAGCGAGGGGTCGGCCTCGATGTCCAGGCAGGGATAGGCCACGCCGGGTGAATAGGCCAGCGACAGGTCGCGCTGGTTCGACAGCGGCTTGGTCGGGGTAACCGAGATCTTGCCGCGGGTGGGGAACCGGTGGTAGTCGCGGGCGGCTTCGCGCAGCGCGTGTTCGGCGGGGGACAACTGCTTTTCCATCGATGGTTCTCCTTTGTGCTTACCCCGCAAGGCTACTCCAAGCACGGAGGGGCGGTGATGGGGGTTTTCGCGTAGGTCCGGCGCCGCCGGCCCTTGCTTCAAAAAAGCCGGTCGCCGCCGATGCGCAGGATGCGCAAGTCCCGGCCGTCCGGTTGCAGGATGAACTCGCTGATCCCGCTGGCCCGTGCCGGCTTGCCGGTCTTTCGGTCGATCCAGGCCTTGTTCCAGCGCACCTGGGCGTTCAGCAGGCCATCCGTTTCGAGCACGCGGTTGACGGTGAACTGCAGGTCGGTGATCTGCTCGTCGCGGAACCGCCGCTCCATGTGATCACGCAACTCGCCATAACCTTCGTGGAAAGCGGGCGAGAAGAAGCGTTCCACACGCGACCAGGTGCCGGCGCGCAAGCCCTGCTCCAGCCCCTGCAGGTCGCGCGCCACCAGGTCACGCTGCCGCTGCTCCGGCCCGGGCGGGACCGACGCGGCGCAACCCGCCAGAGCCAGCACGAGCCCGGCTGCGCGCAGCAGAAGTGCGCTG
>JAYVRP010000224.1:0-7515 GCA_043776215.1 Rhodoferax sp.
CTTGATGTCGAAGAACCGCATCTCGCTGAAGTTGAAAAGCGACTCATAGAACTTCGCCCAGTACGCCATGCGCCCGCGGTAGACGTTGTGGGTCATGTGATCGACGATCTTCAGTCCATGACCCACCGGATGGCGGTCCACCCCGTCGATGAAGTCGAAGTCGATGTCGTAGATCGACTTGCCCTCCTCGAAGCGGTCGATCAGGTACAGCGGCGCGCCACCGATGCCCTTGATCGCCGGCAGCTGCAGCTCCATCGGCCCGGTGCGCAACTCCACCGGCTGTGCACCAAGCTCCAGCGCACGCTCGAACGCGACGCGCGAGTTCTTGACCCGGAACGCGAGGCCGCAGGCCGACGGCCCGTGCTCGGCAGCGAAATACGAGGCCACGCTGCGCGGCTCGCGGTTGACGATGAAATTGATGTCCCCCTGGCGGTATAGCGATACATCCTTGGACCGGTGCTCGGCCACGCGCTGGAAACCCAGCATCTCGAACACCGGCTCCAGCACGTTGGCGGTCGGGGATGCGAACTCCACAAACTCGAAGCCCATCAGGCCCATCGGGTTGTCGGTCACTGGATGCATGGGGAGTCTCCGTTTGGATGATGGATCAGGCAACATACGCGCAATCATTCGCCGTTGCAAGCCACCATGGTACGCAAACCAGCCTGCAATAGGCTTGCGAATGCCCCCTTGAAGGACAAGCTCGGGCGAATAAGATTGCACGGTTCAGCAAAAAGGAGCAACAAAATTGCAGGACATCCCATTTGACCGCATCGACCTGCGGATTCTGGCCTACCTGCAGGAGCATGGTCGCGCGAGCAACCTGGAGCTGGCGCAGGCGATCAACCTGTCGGCCTCGCAATGCCACCGGCGCCATCGCCGGCTGGAAGAGCTGGGCGTGATCACCCGCTACGAAACCCGTCTGAATGCGCCGGCCCTGGGCCTGGGCGTGGTGGCCTTCGTGCATGTGGCCATGGAAAAAGGCCACATCCCGAACCTGCGCAAATTCACCCAGGCCATCCGCGCATTGCCGCAGGTGCTGGAGTGTTTCTCGGTCACGGGCGATTTCGATTACGGGATCAAGGTGGTCGCGCGCGACCTGCAGTCACTGTCGCAATTCCTGATGGACACGCTGATGGGCCTGCCCGGCGTCAGCAACATGCGCTCCAGTGTGTGCCTCGATGAAATCAAGAGCACCGGGTCACTGCCGCTGCCAGGATGACCCGGCCGCCGGCCTTACGGCGTTTTGCGTCGCCCGGCCGCGAGGCCAATCAAGCCGAGCGCCAGCAATGCCAGGGTACCGGGCTCCGGCACATTGTTGCCGCAACCACCCGGCCTGGTGGTGCAACCCGGGTCGAGAATGGCAGCTGTCACAAAGATGCCGTCTTCGGGCTGGCCTCCAAAGTTGCCGACAAGCGACTTGTCGAAACTTGAAGTATTCACATTCCAGGAGACCGCATAAATGTTGCCGGTGCCTTCTTCTGTCACGATGGCCTGGCCGGCATAAGCGGCAAAGTCGTTGTACGGTGCCTTGACCACCTCGGTTGGATACCGTGCCGCATAGAACCCCGCAAGCGGATCCAGCGTCTGGGAAAAATTCAGCGGAACAAAACTCACCATCTCAGGTGTATTGAATGTGAGCCCCAGGCTGGTCACGGTCCCGTCCGCCTTGATGGCATTGAGGAGTCCGCTGCCTTCAGACAATACGACCAGCGTTCCGGCCGGGATATTGCCGAATTGTTGTGGCGTAAAGTCCAGCCCTTCAGTGTCCACGCCAAGGTTGGCGAGCTCCGTGGCATTACCCGCGCTGGTGACACGGTAGATCCGTCCAGCTGACGTGGCAATGATCATGTCGCCACCATAGTTGCCGTAGGGGTCGAAGGCGATACTGCGCACGCCGCCGATCAATCCCGTCACGAAATTTGTAGCGGCCGTGCCCGTGGTTGCGCCGTTGGCATAACTCCAGACCGTACCCAAGAACTGCGATCCAGCGAAAACGCTGCGAGCGGCGAACCCGCCCAAACCCAGCGAACTCGACACATAAATTTCACCAGCACTGCCGGAACCAATTGGCAAAGCGGCACCGAATTTCTGGGCGTTGTTGCCGTTCAGATCGGTCTGGTACAACTGGTTGTTGAAGTAGGTCGAGCCGACAAATTTGTTCCCAGCATACGCAAAACCAATGGCATCCTGCTCGCCCACTGCGGCATTCAGCGACGCTCCTGTCACAAATGGATTGAAGGTGGGCGCAGCAAAACCGCTGCCGGCCAACGCCAGACAAGTGGCACCAACGAATGTAAAAATCGCTTTGTTCATCACTGTCTCCCAAAAGTTAAGGGCTCACTCGGACTGCCGGCCGCACGCCTGCAACTTTCGCGCCAATCGCCGCAGCTTTTGAAATCCTCTTTGAAATCAACGCCAAACTGTGGCGGCTTTGTGCGGCCCTCGCGCTCCACCCGGAGGTTGTAAATAATCTCGACGATCAGAAAGCCGCACAGCCATTGCACCGTGGCGGAGGGGGTCGACCGGCGAAATCGACCAGACAACAACACCTTGACAAGTAAGCCATCGACAATCCCTCCATGCCCCCAGCCTCGACCATCCGGCGAACCCTGCGCCACCCCCAGTTCCGCGCGCTGTGCACCAGCGGTGGCATTTACTTCGTCGGTAATGCCATGCAGACCATGGCTGCGGCATGGATGATGGTGGAACTCACCGGCTCCTCATTCCTGGCCGCGCTGGTGCAGACAGCGGTGTTCATGCCGATGTTCCTGTTTTCCCTGCCCGCCGGGGTGCTGGCCGATATCACCGACCGCCGGCGGCTGATCCTGGTGGCGCTGGCGCTCCAGGCCAGCGTGGGAGCCCTGCTCGCCGCACTCATGATGGCGCACGTGGGGGGTGCCGGCACGGTGTTGTTCTTTATCTTTTTGTCCGGTAGCTGCACCGCCTTTCTGTCGCCGGCCTGGAATGCATCGATCGCCGACTCCGTCCCGCGCCACGACCTGCCACAGGCGATCACTGCGGTGGGCATTGCCTACAACACCGCGCGGGCGCTCGGCCCGGCCCTCGCCGGTGTGGTGTTCCTGCATATCGGTGGCGCCTGGAACTTCGTCTTCGCCGTGATCAGCACGCTGGTCATGATGCACGCCATCCGCCGCTGGCCGCCCAAACCCCACCCTCCCACGCGCCTGCCGGCGGAGCGTTTGTGGGGTGGCATGCTGAGTGCCCTGCGTTTTGCGTGGCATTCACACATCGTGCTGTCGCAGTTGCTGCGCGCCGGGGCCTATTGCGCCGCCGGCTCCGCGCTGTGGGCCTTGCTGCCCATGATCGGGCAGCAACAACTCGGCCTTGGTGCGGCCGGATTCGGCCTGTTGATGGGCTGCCTGGGCACGGGCGCCATCCTTGCGGGCCTGTTCATTGCCCGCCTGCGTGTCCGCTTCGGACTCGAAGCACTGGTGGCCGGTGGCTGCATCCTGTTTGCGCTGGTGATGCTGGTGGCGGCGTTTTCCGAATGGGACCCGCCGGTCTACCTGGCACTGATCCTGGGTGGCGGCGCCTGGATGGCCGTGATGTCCACCTTCAACACCGCCACGCAGACCAGTGTTCCGCCGTGGGTGCGGGCCCGTGCCGTGGCCATGCACACCCTGAGCGCGCTGGGCGCTTTCGCCATCGGGTCGGCCTTCTGGGGCGCACTGGCCGACCTGGCCAGCCTGTCAACAGCGCTCACCACCGCCGCGATCTGCATGGCGTTGGGGCCACTGATGGCGCGCCGTTTCCCGCTGCGCATGGGTGAGACCGGCGAAGTGACCCCCGCCACACCGTGGGAAGACCTGTTCCTGAGTTACGAGCCGAGCCCGGAGGCCGGGCCGGTGGCCGTGGAGATGGGCTACCGCATCCACCCCGACAACGCAGAAGATTTCCTCGACGCCATCAGTCAGATGCGCGCGCCTCGCCGGCGCGACGGCGCGACGTTCTGGCGCATCTACCGTGACCTGTCCGACCCGTCTCGTTATGTCGAGCGGTTCATCGTCACCTCCTGGGCCGACTACCTGCACCAGCGCGCGCGCACCACGCAGGCCGATCACGAGATTGAAGCCCACCTGCGCACTTTTTTACTGCCCGGCGAGTCGGTCACGATGCAGCACTACATCGCCGAGCGCTGACCCCCGCGTTTTCCTTGACATGGCTCAAAACCATGACACCAACATGCATTTAATCTTCGGCGTCCTGCCTACGGCATTTACCCGCCCGACCGGCGCCATGAAAACAAGCACCGAATTCCTCCCCCACATCCACCCTGCCTGCGCGGACTGGCTCAACGCCGGGGGTCTGCGCCCCCTTGACCTGTGCGGCCGTACCCTGCTGCCAGTCGTGCAGGGCGGCATGGGTATCGGCGTGTCGGCCCACCGGCTGGCGGGCAGCGTGGCAGCGCTTGGTGGCGTGGGAACCATCTCTTCGGTCGACCTGCGACGCCATCACCCCGACCTGATGCAGCGCACCAGCGGGCTCCCGCCCGGCGATGCGACACGCGACACCATCGACGCAGCCAATCTGGAAGCACTTGGGCGTGAAATTCGCGCCGCTCGGGCGCTCTCTCTTGGAAACGGCGTGCTGGCGATCAACGTGATGCGCGCCGTGAGCGCCTACGGGCCGTCAGTCACACACGCACTGGAATGCGGCATCGACGCGGTCGTGGTCGGTGCCGGCCTGCCACTGGACCTGCCCGATCTGGCCCGCGACCACCCAAAAGCCGCGCTGGTTCCCATCCTCTCGGATGCCCGGGGTGTGCAACTCGTGGTCAAGAAATGGGAGCGCAAGAAGCGCCTGCCCGACGCCATCGTGATCGAGCACCCGCGTCTCGCTGGTGGTCACCTGGGCGCCGCGAAGATCGCCGATCTGGGCGACCCGCGCTTCGATTTCGAGAACGTGATTCCGCAGTCGCTGGCTTTCCTGCGCTCGGCCGGCATCGAGCGCGAGATCCCGTTGATCGCCGCAGGCGGCATCCGCACTTTTGAAGATATCGCGCGGCTGCAAGACCTGGGTGCCGCGGCGGTGCAA
The DNA here is from genome assembly GCA_043776215.1 of Rhodoferax sp. Lineage (GTDB taxonomy): Bacteria > Pseudomonadota > Gammaproteobacteria > Burkholderiales > Burkholderiaceae_C > CAISIP01. The sequence continues at coordinate 5,059 of JAYVRP010000224.1, forward strand.
ATGGGAACTCCTTTCGCGGTCACCGAGGAGGGCGACGCGCACCCCGAATTCAAACGTGTACTGGCGCAGGCACGGGAAGAAGAAATGGTCGAATTCACCAGCGTGGCCGGCCTGCCGGCACGCGCTGTAGGCACCCCCTGGTTGCGCGCCTACCTGAAGATCGAGGACAAGCTGCAGGGCGTGCGCCACGCCAAGTCGCGCTGCACCAAGAATTTCGATTGCCTGGCGCAATGCGGCCTGCGTGATGGCCTGGCGGGTTGGGGCCAATTCTGCATCGACAACCAGCTCGCGGCAGCACTGCGGGGCGATGTCAAGAAGGGCCTCTTCTTCCGGGGTGCCGGTGCATTGCCTTTTGGCGACCAGATCCGCAGCGTGCGCGACCTGATGCAACGGCTGCTGATGCCGATGCCTTTGGGAGTTGCGGTCTGACAGCAATGCTGTTCACAAAAAGTCGTTCGCCCTGAGCCCGTAGAAGGGTGTCGCGCGGCCCTTCGACAGGCTCAGGACAGGCTTCGACAGGCTCAGCCCGAACGGAGTGTGGTGTACTTGGCGCTTGGCAAAAAAGCCGTTCACCCTGAGCTTGTCGAAGGGCCCCAGGAGATCCTTCGACAGGCTCAGCCCGAACCAAATCCTGTTTCCCATTCCGAGTTGCACAATCACCGCATGAAACCCGTGTCCACACCTGTCCTCAACATTCTGGAGCCGGGGTCTCATCTGCCCCGTGGCATGCCCTTGCTGCGGCTGGGTTTCCGTCCGTTCTACTTGTGCGCCGCCCTGCTTGGAATGCTTGCCGTCCCCACGTGGGTGGCGGTGTTCCTCGGGCTGCTGCCGTGGGCGCCACGGGTGCCGCCACTGTTGTGGCATGCGCACGAAATGTTGTTCGGCTTTGCGGCCGCCGTCATCATCGGATTCCTGCTGACGGCCGGCAAGGCCTGGACCGGTCTGGGCACACCACGTGGCCCGCAACTCGGCGTGCTGGTGCTGCTGTGGCTGGCAGCCCGGGTGGCCGCCCTGATCGCTCCCTACCCGGTGTACGCGGTACTGGACGTGGTGCTGCTGCCAATCGTTGCGGTGGTATTGGTGCGCCTGCTGCTGCGCGCCCACAACACCCGCAACCTGCCTCTGGGTGGCATTGTGGTGCTGCTGGCGCTGGCCAATCTGGCGTTTCATCTGGCGCAGGGTGGTTGGCTGGACTTGCCCCCGCTGCGCGCCTTGCACGCCGGTCTGGCCCTGGTCGTCATGATCGAGTGCGTGATGGCCGGGCGAGTGATCCCCGGTTTCACGATGAGCGCAATCCCGGGCTTGAAGATCAAGACCCTGCCCTGGCTCGAGCGGGCGACGCTGGCAGCCACCGCCTGCGGCCTGCTGTTCTGGGTGCTGGCACTGCCGCGCTGGCCAACAGCGGCGATTCTGGCCGTGTCCGCTGGCTTGCACCTGGTGCGGCAATGGCGTTGGAAACCCTGGCGCACACGCCAGCGTCCCATCCTGTGGATTCTGCACGCGGCGTATCTGTGGATTGCCGTGGGCCTGGCCCTGCTGGCGGTGGCGCAGCTCGGCGGGGTGACGGTGTCGCCCGGGCTGCACGCGCTGGCCGTCGGTGCCACGGGCGGCCTGATCATCGGCATGGTGACACGCACCGCGCGTGGGCACACCGGTCGGCTGCTGCAGGTATCGCGGGCCGAGGTCGTCGCATACAGCCTGGTCATGGCGGCGGCCGTGTTGCGCGTGCTGCCGCCACTGCTGTCCCCCGACCTGCTGGTGCTGTCGCTGATCAGCGCTGCAGCGGCCTGGAGCGCGGCCTTCGCCATCTACCTGTGGATCTATGCGCCGTGGCTGATGCAGACCCGCCTCGACGGCCGCGACGGATGACCCTCGCGCAATACGCTGGTGTGCGGGCCGTGCATATGGTGTGCGCCGGAATCAGCATCACCTTGTTTGCCGCGCGTGGTGGCATGCAAATGGCGGGGGTGGACTGGCGCCGCTGGCGCTGGTTGCGCTTCACACCGCACCTGAACGACACGGTGCTGCTGCTGGCCGCCGTGACGTTGGCCGTGGCCAGCCAACAGTACCCGCTGGCCCAGGCGTGGCTCAGCGCCAAGGTGCTGGCGCTGGTGCTCTACGTAGCAGCCGGCAGCATCGCGTTGCGGTCCGACACCTCGCCGCGCACGCGACGCCTGGCGTTTGGCGTGGCGCTGGCGACGGTCGCTTACATCGTGCTGGTGGCCACCACCCGGTCGGCCACGCTGCGCTGGTGGTAGCGGTGGGTCTGCGTCAGCCGAAATCCACCGGCTCGCCCTGCCGGTTGAACGGGATGAAGGCCGACAAACGCCCCTGGCGGATCGACTCCATCATGCCGTCAAGTGCCTGGCTGACCGTGTCGTTGCCGGGTGCCACGCCGTTGCGCCCCGACAGCGCGGCCACGAACACGATGACCCAGTCTTTCCCGAATTGCTGCGA
>JAYVRP010000225.1:0-2309 GCA_043776215.1 Rhodoferax sp.
GTGGCCTCGCTCAGCCCCGAGTCCTTCTTGACAATCACCAGCTTGACGGCCTCGCCGGTCTTGGCATCCGGTATGCCCACACAGGCGCATTCGAGTACCCCATTGAGCTGGGAAACCACATCTTCGAGTTCGGTCGGGAATACGTTGAAGCCGCTGACCAACACCATGTCTTTCTTGCGGTCGACGATCTTGAAGAAGCCGCGCTCGTCCATCGTGCCAATGTCGCCTGATTTGAAGTAGCCGTCCGGGGTCATCACCCGGGCGGTTTCGTCGGGCCGTTGCCAGTAACCGGCCATCACTTGCGGGCCTTTGATGGCGATTTCGCCGGGTTGGCCGGGACCGAGCTCGCAGCCATCGTCATCGAGCAGTTTCATCCAGGTGTTCGGAAGTGGTACCCCGATCGAGCCGCTGTACTCGGTGGCGGTGGCGGGGTTGCCGCTGGCTGTTGGCGAGGTCTCGCTGAGCCCGTAACCTTCCAGGATCGGCGAGCCGGTCTTGGCCAGCCACAACCTGGCGACTGCGCTTTGCACCGCCGTACCTCCGCCGGTGGAGCCAACCAGGTGGCTCCAGTCCACCGTCTTGAAGTCGGGATGGTTGGCCATGCTGTTGAACAAGGTGTTGACCGCCGGCATGACGTGGATGCGGTGCTTGGACAATTCCTTGAACATGGCTGGCAGGTCGCGCGGGTTCGGTATCAGTACCAGCTTGCCTCCCATGCGCATGGCCAGCATCATGCAATAGGTGAACGCAAAGATGTGGTACAGCGGCAAGGCACACACGATTGTGGGCGGCTCGTTGGCTGGAATCCTGCTCATGAGCGGGGCGCCCCAGGCTTCGTTTTGCAGCACGTTCGCCACCAGATTGCGGTGCAGCAGGACGGCGCCCTTCGAAACACCAGTGGTACCCCCGGTGTATTGCAATACGGCGACATCGTCGGCCTTGACTTCCGGCTTCTTGAGTGTGGCGGCGGTGCCGCGTGCGACCGCTTCATTGAAACGTACCGCCCCCGGCAGGCTGAAGGCCGGAACCAGCTTCCTGGAATGGCGCACCGCGTAATTGACCAGCGCACCCTTGATCAGGCCGAGTTGGTCACCCATGGCGCATAAAACAACATGCTTGACTGCGGTCGCGGCCAGGCATTTCTCCAGCGTCGTGGCGAAATTTTCGAGAATGACGATGGCCTTCGAGCCCGAATCCTTCAACTGGTGTTCAAGCTCGCGGGCGGTGTACAACGGGTTGATGTTCACCAGCACCAGGCCGGCCCGCAATATGGCCGCCACCACCACCGGGTACTGCGGCACGTTGGGCATCATCACGGCAATCCGATCCCCCTTGGCCAGGCCCAGGATTTGCAGGTAGGCCGCAAAGGCCTGGCTCAGACTGTCGGTTTGTGCAAAGGTGATGTCCCGGCCCATGAAACCGTACGCCACGCGTGAGGCGTATTGGCGGAAACTCTCTTCCATGAGTTCCACCAGCGACGTGTACTGGGTCACGTCGATGTCGCTTGGCACCCCGCTCGGGTAGCTGCTGAGCCAGATGCGCTCGGTCATTGTCTTGTCTCCATGTCACGTGCCCCGGTGCGGAGCGGCCGCTCTGGCCGCCTGTGCCGGCAGCTCTGTGGTTTCCCCTACGCGCCTGCGCCGGGGCAGCGGTTATTCGATCGCCTTGCCCATGTCTTCCACCACTTTCTTGGCGTCGCCAAAGACCATCATGGTCTTGTCCATGTAGAACAGTTCGTTATCCAGGCCCGCATAACCGGCCGCCATGGAGCGCTTGTTGACAATGATGGTCTTGGCTTTGTAAGCCTCCAGGATCGGCATGCCGTAGATGGCGCTGCCTTTGACATGGGCGGCAGGATTGACCACATCGTTGGCGCCCAGGATGATGGCGACGTCGGCTTGCCCGAACTCGCCATTGATGTCTTCCATCTCGAACACCTGGTCGTAGGGCACCTCGGCTTCGGCGAGCAGCACATTCATGTGCCCGGGCATGCGGCCAGCCACCGGGTGGATGGCGTATTTCACGCTGATGCCTTTTTCCGTCAGCTTGGCGGCCAGCTCCTTGACCGCATGCTGGGCGCGCGCCACGGCGAGGCCGTATCCCGGGACGATGATGACGGTTTCTGCATTCCCGAGCACGAAGGCGGCATCGTCAGCGCTGCCGCTCTTGACCGCGCGTTGCACGGCCGCACCTGCTTCCGCGGTCGCCTCACCACCGAATCCCCCCAGGATCACATTGAAGAATGAGCGGTTCATGGCTTTGCACATGATGTAGCTCAGGATGGCGCCGGAGGAGCCCACCAGCGAGCC
>JAYVRP010000226.1:0-2307 GCA_043776215.1 Rhodoferax sp.
TGTGGGACCTGAAGGGCAAACTCCTCAAGCGGCCGGTGTACGAGCTCATCGGTGGCCCGGCCCGGGACCAGATCGACTGTTATGCCACCGGCAACGACACCGACTGGTACCTGGAGTCCGGCTTTCGCGCCACCAAGGTGGCCTGCCCCTATGGCCCTGCAGGTGGCCTGGGCGCACTCGACGCCAACGAGGCGTTCATTGCCCAAAAGCGCCAGCTGGTCGGCGACGCGGTGGACCTGATGGTGGATTGCTGGATGGCGTTCGATGTCGACTTCGCAGTGCGCTTTTCCGAACGTATGCGGCCCTACCGGCTGCGCTGGATCGAAGATTGCCTGATGCCCGACGACCTCGACGGGCAGGCCGAACTGCGGCGCCGCTTGCCAACCCAAACCTTGGCCACGGGCGAGCATTGGTACACACTGGCGCCCTTCAGCCATGCGGTGGCGCGGCGCAGTGTCGACATCTTTCAGCCCGACATTGCCTGGGCCGGCGGAATGACCGGGTGCCTGAAGATCGCACACATCGCCGAAGGTGCGGGCCTGCCGGTGATCCTGCATGCCGGCATCAACACGCCGTATGGCCAGCATTTCAGCTTCGCCACCACCAATTGCCCGATGGGGGAGTACTTCGTCGCGTCTGCGCCGGGTGTGCCGTTTGCCGAGGTCCGGTTGTCGCCCGGCATGCAGACACCGCAGGCTGGCAGTCTGGTGCCCTCGGATGAGGCCGGCTTCGGCCTAGGCCTCACGCTCGATGGCGTCGGCAAGATGGCAGTCTGAGCGGCACGGCATGTGGGGCCATTTTTCGCGCCGCCTGGGCATGACCTTGCTGGTCACCCTGCTGGCCATCACGATCAATTTCCTGATTCCGCGTGCGATGCCGGGCGATCCGATCGAGCAGCAGATGAACCAGCTGGCATCGAGTTCCGGCGGTGGCCAGGGTGACGCGCAGGCCATGGTCAAGGCCTATCGCGAGCGCTTCGGTCTGGACCAGCCGCTGTGGCGGCAGTACCTCCACTACCTGTCCGATTTGGCGCATCTGGATCTTGGTTATTCCCTCGTCAACTATCCGGAACGTGTGGCCGACGTGATCCGGGCCGGCCTGCCCTGGACCGTGGGGCTGCTGGTCAGTGCCACCCTCATCAGCTTCACCATCGGCACGCTGCTGGGGGGGCTGCTGGCCTGGCCTGGCAGCGGGCGCACATTGCAATGGCTGGGCGTGCCGCTGATCCTGTTGTCGGCCGTTCCGTATTTCATCCTCGGCATACTGCTGATGTTCGTCTTCGCGCTCACCGTTCCCGTGTTTCCGGTCGCCGGTGCTTACCCGTTCGGATTTACGCCCGGCTGGAACTTGGCATCGGTGGGCCAGATCGCTTACCACGCGATGCTGCCGGCCTTGTCCATCATTCTGGCGTCGATCGGCACCTGGGCCATCGCGATGCGCGGCATGATCATCAGTGTGCGCGGGGAGGACTACATCCTGCTGGCCGAGGCCAAGGGCTTGCCACCGCGCCGCATCTTCATGGCTTATGGCCTGCGCAACGCCATGCTGCCCCAGCTGACGCATCTGGCACTCACGTTGAGCCACGTCGTGTCGGGTGCGATCCTGGTCGAGGTCATCTTTGCTTACCCGGGCATCGGTTACCGGCTGTACCAGGCCATCCACGCCAAGGACTATTTCGTGGTGCAGGGTATCGTGCTGCTGTTGTCGATTTCCATCGCTTTCACCATGCTCCTGCTCGATCTGATCTACCCCCTGATCGACCCGCGCATCCGTTCCGGCAAGGGATCATGAGCACCAACGCAGGCCCCACTCGCGGCGTGGCACGCATGATCACCCAGGAGCCCCTGTTGCTTGCGGGCCTGGGGCTGTTGCTCGCGATCTGCCTTTTTGCGCTGATCGGCCCGCTTTTCGTTCCGGTGGCGCAGGCCGACGTGGGGGCGGTGCTGGCGCGCCAACGTCCGAGCGCCGCGTATCCACTGGGCACCGACAGCCAGGGCCGCAGCGTGCTCGCGGCGCTGGTGCTGGCAACACCGCAGACCCTGAAGATCGGCTTTTTTGCCGGCGTGATCGGCCTCGGTATCGGGACACTGCTGGGTCTGGCAGCCGGGTACTTCCGGGGCTGGTCCGACACCGTCATCCGCACCTTTGCCGATGTCATCATGACCATTCCCGGTATCGCCGTGCTGGTGCTGGTGGCCACCAATGTGCGCAGCATGACGGTGCTGCTGATGGCCCTGATCGTGGCCGGCCTGGCCTGGATGTACCCGACCCGCACCGTGCGCGCGCAGACCCTCTCGATGCGTGAAC
>JAYVRP010000227.1:0-2307 GCA_043776215.1 Rhodoferax sp.
CCGAAACACAGAGCGGCGATCGCCGCAGCGGTAGATCGACCTATTCCGGGAAGTTTCTCCAGTGCGTGGGCAGAGGAAGGGAACACCCCGGCATGCTTCTCAACCACGTCCCTGGCACATTGATGCATATTGCGCGCCCTGCTGTAGTAGCCAAGACCGCTCCACAGCCCCAGGACTTCATCGCTCGGTGCCGAAGCCAACGATGCCACTGTCGGCAGACGCTCGACAAACTTCGTGAAGTAAGGCACCACCGTCGACACTTGGGTCTGCTGAAGCATGACTTCCGAGAGCCAGACACGATACGGATCACGGGTGTTTTGCCAAGGCAGATGGTGGCGCCCGCTGCTCATCTGCCACCGGATGACCCGCCCAGGGAAATCCTTCGTCTGTTGATTCAAGGCGGTCAGGAACCGGCGGTTGCGCTTGCAACGGGCTCGGTACTGCGGACAGCACGAACCCGAATCAGGTAATTGGTCAATTCTTCCAGCTTTGACTCGAGTTCGTTCAATGTGGATTCCTGCAACTCAATCTCGCCAATGCGGTCATTCAAACCGCCAGTCGCCTGTTGAATCCGGTCGATGGCCTCAATGCGTCGACCAAAATTGCGGCGGCGCTCGCGCAATTGGGCGTCCAATTGGGCAGCGGCCGTCTTGCTCCAAAGCTCGACATCCCCCAAAGCCGATTCGTAGATCGTCCGCAATCTGGTGGCTAACGCCCGCACCAGACGGTCTGAGAAATCAGCCTGCGCCAGACGCAAGGCATTGGTCACACTCAAATACTGGACATGGCCACGTTCGACCATATCAAGGTCTTGCAAATAGGGGGTCAATTGCGGTTGAGCCGGGGCCTGGAGGGAAAACCCATGCTCACCGTTGAGTTGGCGAAAAGTCGCCGCGAGCATGGAGTGAATTTCTGTGCACAAACCCTGGACGTGGGCAAATACCGCGCGCAAGCGTTCGAAAGTCTCGCCATACGATTTCTTGATGCCGAGCTTGAATCCCTTTTGTTGCAGGGCGGCATTTAGCTGGGCCATCTCACCCTTCAGGGCCGCACCGCTGAGGCTGTCGAAAACTTCACGCAGCAATTTCAAATGGACGGAACGTACGGCATGAATCTTGGCCCCGCTCAGGTCGAACTCCGCCTGCTCCTGTGTGATGCGGGTCCGCATGTGTTTGATCACTGACGCATTTTTTCCCTGCAACCCCTTGAGTTCCGCCATCTGCTCGGCCAAATCACGCCTGCGGATATTGATCACCCGACCACTTTCCTGCCTCAGGCTGGATATGCCAGAGGCGACCACCGAGCCGAGAATCTTTTGTCGCTGTCCCATGATGCCCTGGCCCAAGGCCTGCTCGAGGGCGGGCAGGCAACTCGCCGCCAACAATTCCGGGTCATCCGTTACCTTGGCGACCAGGCCTTTTTGCGCCGATACAGGGATGACGTTGGCTCGCGGAATACCAAGAATCTCAGCCGTGGACAAACACTGACGCTCGATCTGCGCTTGCACCTGGGCCGCAGAACTCAAGGCATCCCACAAGGTGTCGATCTTGTTCAGCACCACCAACCGGACATCCGCATCCTGCGAGTCGACGATCAAGTGTTCACGCCAGATCGAGAGGTCGGACTTGGTCACACCCGTGTCCGCGCCCAATATGAAAACCACCGCCTGCGCCTGCGGCAAGAGACTGACTGTGAGTTCCGGCTCCGCTCCAATGGCGTTGAGACCGGGCGTGTCGAGGATTACCAGACCCTGTTTGAGCAGCGGATGGGCAATGTTGATGAGGGCATGCCGCCAGCGGGGCACTTCCACCAACCCATGGGAGTCAACCATCGGGTTGTCTTCGGGCGTTTCGTTGTGCCACAAACCCAAAGCACGTGCATCGTCCTTGGTGACCTGCCTGGTTTGGGCCACCATCTCGAGTGCCGCTGCCAGCTGCTTTGGATCATTGACATCCAGATCCACGCGCGTCCACTTCTCTGGCGCCATCCGCCACTCCATCAAGGCCTGCGGCTGCAAACGTGTTTCGATCGGCAGCAGGCGCAGGCACGGTGGCACATCAGCGTCGTAACCCATTTCGGTGGGACACATCGTGGTGCGTCCGGCGCTCGCGGGCATGATGCGCCTGCCGTAGCCGGCGAAGAAAATGGCGTTGATCAACTCGGACTTGCCGCGCGAGAACTCACCAACAAAGGCAACCATCACCTTGTCAGCCCGCACCTGAATCTCAAGGCGGCGCAGGCGCTCTTCCACGCCGGCATCCAGCAATTCGTGGTCCTTCATCCACTCGGCCAGCAATTTCAGGCGCA
>JAYVRP010000228.1:0-2306 GCA_043776215.1 Rhodoferax sp.
TGCTGGTCCTGCTGGGCGTGCCAGAGTCGGCGTATCGGTCAAAAAAACAAGGCGGGTAATTCGTGGATATTCATACGTCCACCTGCGGAATGTAAGACATGGGGATTTGAGATCCTGAAAACTTGGGCAGCTGCCAAACCCCTGGCGGGATGGGTGTTCACCAGCAATGTGGATGGGCAGTTTCAGAAAGCGGGTTTCGACAGCAACAAAATCCACGAGTGCCACGGCTCGATCCACCACCTGCAATGCAGCCGTAGCTGTACCGCCGACCATTGGCCAGCAGACCAATTCGAACCGGACGTGGACGATGACGCGTGCCGATTGCGCAACCAATATCCAGTGTGTCCCAGGTGCGGAGAACTTGCCAGGCCCAACGTGCTGATGTTCGGCGACTGGGGTTGGGTGAGCAAACGCGCCGACCAGCAGCGCAAGCGCGAAACGGCGTGGCTCAAGGAATCGGTGCAGCACCGGGCGCGTGTCGTGGTCGTCGAGATAGGCGCCGGCACGGCAGTCCCATCAGTTCGCAACTTCAGCCACCGCCTGATTCAGACGCTGGATGCGAGGTTGGTGCGGATCAATGTACGGGAGTTCGAGGTGCCCTCGAGTCGGGACGTGGGGTTGGGGGTGGGGGCGCTGGACGCTTTGGGTGACATTGGGAGAAACCTGGACAATCAGCCAACGTCGCCAGACCGACGCAATTGAAACGGATTTCCATTTTTCGCCGACCTGCGTACCAGACTCGAACGGCCGGCACGTGTGCCCAGCGGCAAGCGAAGTGGCATCGATGCCATCATTGCCTTAGCTTTCAAGGAGATTGGACTTTGTCACGCTTTTTCGTCATAGGTACAAAATATGATCGAGCTAAAGACATGCTTCCGGAAATGCTCAAGCGCGGTGTTGTAGCAATGGACTTCGCAAGCAACGAGGATTTTCGAGAACTGGTTAGTCTGGACGCGAACGCCATTGACCTCGCGCTCGACCAACGCATACCTTCCGAATCAACAGTTGCCAGAAATACACTGACTCGGTTCCTTGGCATGCGGCCAGGAGACATCGTGGCCCTCAAGTCACATAGCGCTCCACGAGGCAAGACGGCGCGGCTTCTTATCGCACGGTATGCGGTCATCTCGGGCCGCACGAAAGCGAAATACAAGCGAATTGACGGGCTCGGCCACTCAATGGCTGTCGACTTCTTGTTCGATCAAGATCTGATTGAACTTCCGTACGGCTATGGAAGAACGTTACATGAGATCACCGCGCCGGCCCGTATGAAAGCCATCTTTCGGCAACTATACGTCGCCGCGAGCGAATCGATGGAAAAGCCAAAGGAATCAACTGACAAACTCACCAGGGAATCGCTCGTTGAGACACGTGCTTCGTACATCATGAAGCGGGTGCACAACCTGTTGCAAAACGACCTGCGCCGCCAGCTGGAAAATCACTACGGCAAAACTGCCGTAAAACAGGAGCAGGGCTTTATCGATCTATCCGTCGCTTTGCCGAACAAACTCATTCTGATTGAGGTGAAGGCCTCCCCTTCGCCAACCTACTGCATTCGCGAAGCCTTAGGTCAGATGCTCTTTTACGCTTGCAACCTCAACAACGAGGCGCTGAACGTCGACTATCTCGTTGTTGGCCCGAATGAGGCTGGCCCGGAGGATCGCAAATATCTAGGATTCATCTGCGGGCAGACGAACCTTATGATTCGGTACTGCACTCCGGAAAGCTATGCACCTTAGTCGCCGGCGATCGCCGCTCGGTGCAATTGATTTCCCGACATGAACAGAACGTTTTTGATCCTCATCCCCGGCCTGATGTGCGACGCGGCCGTCTGGGAGCCCTTGTTGCCGGCACTCAGCGGCACGGCCGGCTGCCATGTGACCGACCACACCAACGCCGACAGCATCACCCTGATGGCGCAACAGGTCCTCGACACTGCCCCGCCACAATTCGCGCTGGCGGGCCATTCGATGGGCGGCCGCGTGGCGTTGGAGGTTCTGCGCCTGGCGCCAGCTCGCGTCACGCGTTTGGCACTTCTCGACACCGGCTACAAGGCACGCGCCGGCGGCAGCGCCGGCGAGGAAGAAGCCCGCGCGCGCCACACGCTGCTGGAAATTGCGCGCACGCAGGGCGTCCGGGCCATGGCGCTGAAATGGGTGCAGGGCATGGTAGACCCGGCGCGGCTCGGTGACAGTGCGCTGATCGAGGCCATCGTGGCCATGTTCGCGCGCAAGAGCGCCGACATCTTTGCGCGGCAGATCACCGCCCTGCTGGCCCGTCCGGACGCCGCGCCGGTGCTGGCCGCC
>JAYVRP010000229.1:0-7503 GCA_043776215.1 Rhodoferax sp.
TCTGGCTGGTGCAACGGCTGGCCGCAGGGGTCGCCAGTGCGTTGGTATTCGTCACCGGAGGGCTGCTGGCCGCGCGGCTCGGGGCCACCGATCCCGCACGTGGGGGCCTGCTCATCGGCTTGTATTACGGTGGAACCGGCATTGGCATCAGCCTGTCGGCATTGACCGTGCCCATCGTCCTGCAGGCGGCTGGCCAGCAGGATCATGCCTGGGCCTGGGGTTGGGCGGCGCTGGCGGTGTTGTGTTTCACCGCGACTGCCCTGCTGCGCGGGCCGGTGCGGCGCTTGGGCCGCATCACGGGCACCGTTGGGGCCGCCAGTGCGCCCGCACCAAGTGCCGCAGGCGAGGTGCCGGTGCGCCGCTTTGCCTTCGCGCTGGCGGGGTACGGCATGTTCGGTGTGGGCTACATCGGATACATGACATTCGTGGTCGCGCTGCTGCGCGAACAGGGGCAGTCCGCCACCCGCATCACGGTGTTCTACGCGTTGCTGGGTGTGGCAGTGATGCTGTCGCCGCGCCTGTGGGCCTGGCTGCTGGACCGCTACAAGGACGGGCGACCACTGGCCTTGCTCAACGCCTTGCTCGGCGTGGCGACCGTGCTGCCGGCACTGGGAAGTGTGTGGCCGCTGGTGCTGGTGTCCGGGTTGTTGTTTGGCGCGGTGTTCCTGTCGGTGGTGGCTTCGACCACGGCGCTGGTGCGCCACAACCTGCCGCCCGGCCAGTGGGCAGGGGGCATTGGCGCTTTCACCGTCGTTTTTGCGGCCGGCCAGATCGTGGGCCCCACGGTGATCGGCTGGATTTCGGATGGGCCTGGCGGACTGGCGCGGGGATTCATGCTGTCAGCCCTGGCATTGTGGATCGGGTCCGCATTGGCCATGCGCCAGCGTGCACTTGCGCATGGCGCATAGTCGCGTGTCAACTCCCACCGGGTCGCCGATGTCCTTTTCTTCCCTTGGCCTTTCACCTGCCCTGGTTCGCGCTGTAGCGGGGCTGGGGTTCGACGCGCCCACACCGATCCAGGCGCAGGCGATCCCGCAGGTGCTGCTGGGGGTGGATGTGCTGGGCCAGGCCCAGACCGGCTCTGGCAAGACCGTGGCGTTCGCGCTGCCCCTGCTGCAGCGCCTGCAGTCGGCACAACCCGGCACGCCGCGGCGGACCCGGGCGCTGGTGCTGGTGCCGACGCGCGAACTCGCGGCGCAGGTGGGTGAAGTGTTGCGCAGCCTGGCGCAACACCTGCCCCAGCCGCTCCGTGTGGCCGTGTTGTTCGGAGGCGTGTCGGTGAACCCGCAGATGATGGGCCTGCGTGGCGGTACCGATGTGGTGGTGGCCACGCCCGGCCGGCTGCTGGATCTTGTCGCGCACAACGCCGTGCGCTTGTCGGCGGTGGAGTTGCTGGTGCTCGACGAGGCCGACCGTCTGCTTGATCTGGGGTTTGCGGACGAACTCGGCCGGGTGCTGGCTCTGCTGCCGGTCAAGCGCCAGAACCTGTTCTTCTCGGCCACACTCGGGCCGCTGGTGCAGGGCCTGGCGGCGTCACTCCTGCACGAACCGGTGCGGGTGCGGGCTGACGGGCCGGCAGGAACACACCCGGTCATTTCGCAGCGGGTGATCCAGGTGGACCCCGCCCGGCGTACCGAGTTGCTGCGCCACCTGATCAAGGAGCAGCACTGGTCGCGTGTGCTGGTGTTCGTGGCCACGCAGTACGCGGCCTTGCATGTGGCCTCGAAGTTGTACAAGGCTGGGCTCTTTGCCACACCTTTCCACGGAGGCATGAGCCAAGGGGCACGCACCCAGGTGCTGGCCGAGTTCAAGCAGGGCCAGTGGGACGTGGTGGTGACCACCGACCTGGCGGCGCGCGGCATCGACATCGCGCAGCTGCCGGTGGTGCTCAATTACGACCTGCCGCGCTCCGCGACCGACTATGTGCACCGCATCGGGCGCACCGGACGCGCGGGTGAACCCGGCCTGGCCGTGAGTTTCGTCGGTGCGCAGACCGAGGCGCATTTCGCTCTGATCGAGAAACGCCAGCACCTGCTTGTGCCGCGCGAACAGGTTCCGGGCTTCGAGCCGGTCGAGCTACATGCGCCGGTGGACCTGGCCCCGGTCCCGGGCACGGGTGGCATCAAGGGCAAACGACCGAGCCGGAAAGACAAGTTGCGGGCTGCGGCGACGCGCCCGCCTGCCGGCTGAAGCTGTCGGCGCCACACGCGACACCCTTCGACAAGCTCAGGGCAGGCGGTTTCGACAGGCTCAGGGCAGGCGGCTTCGACAGGCTCAGCCCGAACGGAGTGGGGGCTGTGTGAACGGCCATGCTGCAGTGTGCAACGCCATTCACAATAGTCCGTTCGCCCTGAGCTTGTCGAAGGGTCTCGCGCACACGCAAACAGCGGCGGCACTATTTGCCCAGCCTACTTGGCCTTGAACACCAGCAGAAACACGCCCAGGACGATGGCGCCGCCGCTGACGATCAGTGGCACGTTGACGGTTTGTTTTTCCTGCACCTTGAGCTCCAGCGGGCCCAGTTTCAGCCCGGTGGTCTCCTTGGTGTAACTGAAGCCGCCATAGATCAGGCCGAGGCAGCCTGCAAGGATGAGGGCGATGCCGGCGATGCGGGTGGGATTCATGGTGGTGGGGCTCCTGTGCTTGCGTGAAACGTGCGGGGGAATGGGGTGAGCGTACCTGGTAATCAAGGCTGCGCGGGCCGTTGTCGGAGTGTTTCGACACAGAAGGCAGCAAGCTCCTGCAAGGCCGTATGCACCGCCTGATTGGCTGCGACCACGCCGCCATACGGGTCTTCGCTGGGTGCCGGTGCCAGCGCATCGAACTCGCGCCATGCGAGCACGCGACGGGTACGGTCATCCACCAGCGTGGCGCGCAGGGTGAAGCGCACCCGGCTGGGCTGGCTCTGGAACTCGTGTTGCAGCCGGATGATCTCGGTGTCGAGGCGCAACTCACCGGACGCAGCACCTGCACTCGATGCCACGGCACGAAACGCCCCACGGGCCTGCAGCTCGGCCACCAGCAGCTGGCCCAGCATGCGCGCCGGTGCGTCGACCCATTCGCTGTGTGCGAAGTATTCGACCTGGTGCGGCTGGCGCAGGTAAATGATGCGCTGGCTGTCGAAACCTGCAGCAGCCCGAGTCGGCAGCACCAGCAGGGTGGGTGCGGAGTCGGGCACCCGCAGGAGTGGGCGCTGACTGGCCGCCTGCATGTCCAGCGCATAAAACGTGGGCTGAGGCGTTGCCGTGGGGCGCAGGGCGCTGCAGCCGCCGAGCGCCAGCAACAGCCAGGCGATGCTCGTCCACAGGCCAGGCCGTACCGGGAACAGGGTCGAAGTGTGTGTCATGGGGGGGTGGAGGTCTCGCCCGGGCCATCGGGCACCGGTTGTCGCCCGAAAAGAAAGCCGCGCGGATTACGTTCGGTCTGCTCGCTCAGGCGGCGCAGCGAGGTGGCCAGCACGCTGAGTTCCCCCATGAGCCGTTCCAGTTCGGGCAAGGTCTGGTTGCCGAAGCGCTTCACGTCCGCGCCCGCCGCGTCCACCGCCTTGCCGGCGCTGGTACCGGTGAGCGCCAGCGCATCACCCATTTTCTCGACCGCATCGGCACTGCGGCCGATGCGCTCGATCACCGGGCCCAACTGCACGCTGGCCTGGGATGTGTTGCCCAGCGTGCGCCCGGCCTGGGTGATGCTGCTGTTGATCGTTTCGCGCCGCGCCGCCACGGCGCGCGCCACCACCGCGATGTCGGCCAGCGCGCTGCTGAAAGCGGCGCGGTTGGCATCGCTGAGGATGGCATCAATGGCCCCTGACGTGGTGTCGAGTTTGGACAACACCGTGGTGAGCATGTTCTCCAGGCGCGTGCTCAGCGAGGGTTTGGTGCGGATCACCGGGTACTTGTGGCCGGGCACCACGCGCAGTACGGGTGACGCCTGTGCGCCGCCGCTGAGTTCCACATACGCGATGCCGGTCAGGCCCTGGGTCTTGAGAATGGCAACGGTATCTTCCTTGATCGGCGTGCCCTGTTCGATGGCAAACAGCAGGTTCACGCGTTGCGGATTGCCGGGTTCGAGTGTGATGGTGCGTACCTTGCCGACATCGACCCCGTTGTACTTCACCGGTGCGTTCAGGTTCAGCCCTGCCACCGATTCGTCCTCGATCGCCAGGTACAGGTCGTAGCGGGTCTGGAAGGCGCCGCCGGACGCCAGCCACAACACCACGCCGATCAGGACGCTGCCCAGGGCGAGCACAAACGCGCCCACCAGCGGCAGGTTCACCTTGGTCTCCATGCGGCCTCCGGGGTGGTTTTGGCAGGGGGCAGGGCCTGGTGTTGCGCCGCCCGCCCGCGCGCACCCGCAAAAAAGGGTTTGACGGCCGGGTTGTCCAGGTCGGACAACGTGGCCATCGATCCCACGGCCTGCACCCGTCCGTCGGCGAGCACCGCCACGCGGTCCGCCACCTGCCACAACAGGTCCAGATCGTGCGTGATCATCACGATGGTCAGGCCAAACTCGTCGCGCAACTGGCGCACCAGGGTGTCTACACCGGCGGCACTCTGCGGGTCCAGGCCGGCGGTGGGCTCGTCCAGGAACAGCAGCTCCGGGTCCAGCGCCAGTGCGCGCGCCAGCGACGCCCGTTTCATCATGCCGCCGCTGAGCTCGGACGGATATTGGTCGCCTACCTTGGGTTTCAGGCCCGCCAGCGCAATCTTCTGCGCAGCAATCCGGTCGATCTGCTGCCCGTCCATCGCGGTGTGCTCGCGCAGGGGCAGGCCGACGTTTTCGCGCACCGTGAGGGAGCCGAACAGGCCGCCGTGCTGAAACATCACGCCCCAGCGCTTGCGCAAGGCCAGGGCGCCGGGCTCGTCCAGCGTGCCCAGGTCCTGGTCCAGCACACGGATGGTGCCGGCGTCGGGGCGGTGCAGCAGGATCATTTCGCGCAGCAAAGTGGATTTGCCTGACCCGCTGCCCCCGATCACGGCGTAGATCTCGCGCCGCATCACCTGCAGGTCGATCTGCGCATGCACCACATGCTCGCCGAAGCGCGTGGCGACCTTGTCGATCTCGATCACGGCGTCCGGGGTGTCGGGGGGGGAGGGGATGTCCGGCATGTCACAGGTCCAGCAGGCTGAAGGCCACCGAGAACAGCGCGTCGGCCACGATCACCAGGAAGATCCCCTGCACCACACTGCGGGTGGTCTGGCGCCCCACGCTGTCGGCGCCACCGTGGGTGCGCAAGCCCTGGTAACAACCCACCAGGGCGATGATGGCCGCGAACACCGGCGCCTTGCCGATGCCGGTCAGGTAGGACGTGATACTCACCGCTTTGGCAAAGCGGTCCAGGAAGTCGGCGAAACCGACCCCCAGCTGCGCGCGCGCCATGACCATGCCACCCCACACGCCCAGCACGTCCGCGAACACCGTGAGCAATGGCAGCGCGATCACCAGCGCAATCAGCTTGGGTAGCACCAGCATCTCCATCGGAACGATGCCGATGGTGCGCATGGCGTCGATCTCCTCGGTCACCGCCATGGTGCCGATCTGGGCCGCATACGCCGAGCCCGAGCGCCCGGCAATGATGATGGCAGTGATCAGCGGCGCAAACTCGCGCAGCATGGACAGGCCCACCAGGTCGGCCACGAAGATGTTGGCGCCATATCGGCGCAGCTGGTCGGCTGCCTGGTAGGCCACCACGATGCCGAGCAGGAACGACAACACGGCCACGATGGGCAAGGCATCGACACCGGCGCTGCGGATATTGAACAGGATCGGGCGCCAGCGCAGGCGCGCCGGATGGGTGACGCAGGTCGCCAGGGCCAGCGCGCATTCACCGAGGAAGGCCAACATCGCCTGCACCTCGCGCAACGCTTCCAGCGTGGCCCGGCCGGTGGCGGCGAGGAGGCCGTCCGGGAGCTTGCTGGAGGGGGATGCCGTGGGGTGTTTCATGACGTGGGCCGAGCGTAGGTGATACAGCTTGTGCCGTATGTGCGGGAGCGCACAGAGCCGCAACGGCAATAAGAGGAAGGTGGCAACCACTGCCCCAGAATTCCCTCAGAAAGTCACCCATGAAAACTCATCTCCGCCTGTCCGCCGCGAGCAGCGCGATCATCGTCGTCCTGGCCTTGCTGGCCACCGGCTGCACCAAACCTGCCGAGCCCTCCGTGATTGCGCCTGGCGCCGGTACCACCATCGGCACCGTCATCGATGACAGTGTCATCACCACCAGTGTGATGTCCGCCTTGCTGGCCGAGCCGGACGTCAAGAGCCTCGACCTGAAGGTCGAAACCCGCAAGGGCGAGGTCCAGCTCAGCGGCTTCGTGGACAACCAGGCGCAGATGGACCGCGCCATCGCGGTGGCCCGCACGATTGCGGGCGTGGCCGGTGTACAGAGCAACATGGGCCTCAAGGGCGCCGCGCGCACGGTCGGCGTGAAGGTCGATGACGGCATCGTCACCGCTGCGGTCAAGGCGGCGCTGATGGGTGACGCCAAGGTCAACAGCACCGATATCGGGGTCGTGACCCGCAAGGGCGAAGTGCAACTCAGTGGCTTCGTCGACAACCAGAGCCAGATCGACCGCGCGCTCATCATCACGCGCGCCACGCAGGGCGTGACCAGCGTCAGCAACGAAATGAGCATCAAAAAGTAATACGTCGGCACACCGCTGTGTCGGGCCCGTTCAAGCATTTTCCAAGGAGTATCACCATGAAAACACCAGCCACCATCCGTACCATGCGCACCATTTGCAGCGTCGGCGCCATGCTCGTGCTGGGCGCTTGCGGCAGCACGCAAGGCCCGGGCTACAACTCACCAAGCGCGGCCTATCCGCCCGCGGTCAGCAACACACCCGCTGCCTACACGCAGTACGGGGTCGTGTATTCCATCGAGCATCTCCGGCAACCCGCGTCCGGCATCGGCGTGGGCACCATTGCCGGCGCGGTGGTGGGCGGCATCATCGGCAACCAGGTCGGCCGGGGTGACGGCAACACGGCAGCCACGGTCCTGGGTGCCGCCGGGGGTGCGTATGCGGGGCACGAGCTCGAAAAGCGTAACCAGCAGGGTGCCGACACCTACCGGATCACGGTGAACATGCAGGATGGCTCGCGCCTGGCGCTGATGCAGACCGATCTGGCCAGTATCCGGCTGGGCGACCGGGTGCGCATCGACAACGGCATCGCCACGCGTTATTGACCGGGCAAGCGGCTTCGACAGGCTCAGCCCGAACGGAGTAGGGGCTGCATGAACGGGCATGCTGCAGTGTGCAACGCCATTCACACAAGTCCGTTCGCCCTGAGCTTGTCGAAGGGTCTCGTGCGGCTTCGACAGGCTCAGGACAGGCTCCCTTCGACAAGCTCAGGACAGGCGGCTTCGACAGGCTCCCTTCGCCAAGCTCAGGGCAGGCGGCTTCGACAAGCTCAGCCCGAACGGAGTGGGGGCTGTGTGAACGGCCATGCTGCAGTGTGCAACGCCATTCACACAAGTCCGTTCGCCCTGAGCTTGTCGAAGGGTCT
>JAYVRP010000230.1:0-2296 GCA_043776215.1 Rhodoferax sp.
CGCACAGCGGCCTGGTTCAGCGAATCATGAAACGACCTGGTAATACAGGTTCTGCGGATGTTGGGCCTGCGCAAAGAAAAACCAGCGCTCGGCGATCAAGCCTGGGGTCTGCACCAGCATGGCCAGCAACAGGCCCAGGGTGGTTTGTGAGGCCAGCGCCCAGACCAGCAGCAGCACCGGAATGACAAACGTCAGCAGCACAAAACCGGCCTTGACGTTCCTGATCGTTGCGAGTTTCGCGCCATGAAAGAACTCGCGCGTGTTGAATGCGCCCGCCGACATGCCCATGGACTTCTGCACCAAGGTGCCGGACTGGATGCCGGTGGCGCTTTGCAGCGTGGACTTGTGCCGCAAAGCCGCATTGCGCCACAGCGCCAGGGTGCGCGTGGCCCAGGCCGCGAGGGTCGCCGCCAGGGCGCAGGGGGTCGCGATGCGCACCAGGTCCACCTGATCAGCCCATGCGCCCAGTGCGCAACCCAGCACCAGGCCCGATGACAGCCCGATCAGGATGAAGTTGATGGTGGTCAGCGGGTGCGCCCACTCCTCGATGAAACGCAGGCACGCGTAGATCATGGCGGTGCAGACCCACAGGCCCAGTGCACCCAGCACCAGCACCACGGGCAACCAAGCGGCCTGGTAGCCGGTGCGCAGCGCGAGCCACCACAGTGCCACCAGAGCGATAAAGGTCGGCAGTAGGATGACCTCGCGCGACATCCAGGAGGTGCGCCACATCAACACCGAGCGCCAGGCGCGCATCTTGCGCCCCAGGTGCAGAAAGGACGAGGCCAGCCCGGCCACCAGCAGCAGCTCGGCCACGACCAGCGCCATCGGCACAAAACCGGGCGTCAATTCGACGCCAAGCAGCACGGCCAGTGCCAGCAGCACCACCAGGCCCTGCGCGGTGCCGACCAGCGTCGTGAAGAAAAGAATGGAGAAGGCGGGGTGCATGTTGGATTCCAGGAGATGCCAGTTAATTCGCGTTTCTATTCTCCGTTCGGGCTGAGCCTGTCGAAGCCTGCGGGCCCTTCGACAAGCTCAGGGCGAACGGGGTGTGGCTCAGGGCGAACGGGGTGTGGCTCAGGGCGAACGGGGTGTGGCTCAGGGCGAGCGGGGTGTGGCTCAGGGCGAGCGGGGTCTGGCGCGGGGCGAGCGGGGTGTGGCTCAGGGCGAGCGGGGTGTGGCGCGGGGCGAGCGGGGTGTGGCGCGGGGCGAGCGGGGTCTGGCGCGGGGCGAGCGGGGTCTGGCTGGTGTCTGGTCTTGGGTTCATCAGGATATCGGGGTGCATGTTGGATTCCAGGAGATGCCAGTTAATTCGCGTTTCTATTCTCCGTTCGGGCTGAGCTTGTCGAAGCCTGCGGGCCCTTCGACAAGCTCAGGGCGAACGGGGTGTGGCTCAGGGCGAACGGGGTGTGGCGCGGGGCGAACGGGGTGTGGCTCAGGGCGAACGGGGTGTGGCTCAGGGCGAACGGGGTGTGGCTCAGGGCGAACGGGGTGTGGCTCAGGGCGAACGGGGTCTGGCGCGGGGCGAGCGGGGTCTGGCTGGTGTCTGGTCTTGGGCTCATCGGGATATCGTTCTGGACGGTGTGACGCGACGGGGCAAATACTGGTTGGCGGGTTGTGTCTCCCACTCGGGCATCAGGGAGTAACCACCACGCTCGCGAATCGCCCGGGAAACTTCGGAGTCCGGGTCCTTCACGTCGCCGAACAGGCGTGCACCGGTCGGGCAGGCCTTGACGCAGGCGGGCTGGCGATCTTCCTTCGGTAACAGCTCGTCGTAGATGCGGTCCACGCACAGCGTGCATTTGGTCATCACCTGGCGCTCTTCGTCGAGCTCGCGTGCGCCGTAGGGGCAGGCCCAGGCGCAGTACTTGCAGCCGATGCATTTGTCGTAGTCCACCAGCACGATGCCGTCCTCCCTGCGTTTGTAACTCGCGCCGGTGGGGCACACCGGTACGCAGGGTGGGTCTTCGCAATGCAGGCAACTCTTGGGGAAGTGGATGGTGTCGGTGCCGGGAAACGTGCCGGCTTCGTAGGTTTGCACGCGGTTGAAGAAGGTGCCGGTCGGGTTGGCGCCGTACGCGTTCATGTCGGCCAATGGTCCGGCAGCACCTGACGTGTTCCACTGCTTGCACGAGGTGACGCAGGCGTGACAGCCCACACACACGTTGAGGTCGATCACCAGGGCCAGTTGTTTGGCGAGCGTTTCACCGGGCAAGGCGCGTGCGCTGGCGGTCGCCTGGGGTGCGGCCTGTCGCGCAGTCGGTGCCGCCGACGGGGCTACGGCGCGCGGCTGGAG
>JAYVRP010000231.1:0-2289 GCA_043776215.1 Rhodoferax sp.
TGGGGCAGGAGTTTGCGTAGGCATGGTTGGCGCTGCGCAACAAACGCCCGCCGTTGCAGACAAAAGACACGATCTTTTCGTCACCGGGCACCACATGAAAACGGCTGCCACCCGAGGCCAGCGGAAACTGCTTGGCGCTTATTGTGATGGTGGACTCGGCCCCCGTCGTCACGCTGGCCACCACGGCGCTGTTGTCACCGGCATAGGCGTCGGCGCCGGTGATGCCCAGGTTGTAGACCACCACCACGTCACCTGCCACCACTTGCTGGTCGGCAGGCAGCGCACCCAGGTCGCCGAAGACGCCGAAGCTGGTGTCGGCCAGGCTGAAATCCAGTATGTCGCCGGTGCCGGCGGCCGTGGTCTGCGCACGGTATCGCCCGCCGGTACGGGTCGGGATGAACTCGATGCACTGGCCGCTCGGGTTGCGCAAGCTGTTGGGCAATGCGCGCTGGATGTCGCGCGCCATGCGGCGCACGGCAGTGTCGGCGAGGTCGCTCAGCGCTGCGCGCCGGCCGGTGTCGAGGTAGGCATCGATCGGTTGACGCAAAAACACCGCCACGGTCGCGCCGATCACGCCCAGGATGACTATCACCATGACCATCTCGATCAGGGTGAAACCGTGCAGGTGTGCGGGTCGGCGCATGGCTAATAAGCGCTGCGGTAGCCGGAGAGAGAAATCGACTCCGTGCCACGCGTCACGGAGACCGTCACGCGCTTGACGGCCAGCGCGCCGAGGGTGGCCGGCGTCACCCCAATGCCGATGGTATAGGCCGCCAGCGAGGCCGGCAGGTCGGTGAAGGTGGCATTGCTGCGGCCGTTGTAGTCATCCACGTCATCGAAAGTGGCACGGGTGGTTTCGCCACTCGTGACCGCCGGGTCCGGGTCGTTATAGGCTTTCTGCAAGACTTCCTGCAGGATCGATTCGGCCAGGGCCAGGGCCTGCTTGCGCACGATCGGGTCGGCACTGGCGCGCGTGGTGACCTCCATGACCTTGAGCACCCCTGCCAAACCCACCGACACCACGACGATGAAAAAGATCAATTCGATCAAGGTGAAGCCGGGTTGATGCCGTCCAGGCGGCTGTGACGGCCTGCTAGTCATGGACGTAGCCTGTGACGGCCTCCACGGTGACTTGCCCAGCGGCCCCGACAACCCGGATCGTCGCCCCGGCGGACGGGCGGCCCAGGCCATCGAACACGACAGGCGCCGGGACGCTGGTGTACTGCACCGGGCCGCGCGACAGAACAGCAGCGGGCCTTTCGCCACGGGCCCCAGTCAGGTCCGCCTCGCACCCCAAGGTGCCGGTTGCCGGATTCCTGTCGGCATCGATGCTCAGGCTGGCACCGGTGGCAATGAAACTGACACACACCGGGCGGCGCTGGGCCACCGCGCTCTTCTGGGCATAACGCAACAGGGCCAGGGTCTCATCTTGGAAGCCGCGGGCACTGAAGTCATTGATGCCGACCAAACGGGGGGCCACGAAAACTGCCAGTACGGCCGCAACGACCATCACCAGAACCATCTCGATCAAGGTGAATCCCCGCGGCGCTCGAATTTCACGCATGGGGCGCAGGACCATCAACCGCCGACCGACCGTCCGGCGCGAAGAGCCGCGCCGGCCAGTCCCCACGTTCATGCGGCCCGGGAATCAGGGAGCGGTCGTCGCCGTATAGGTCGCGACCTGCCCGGCAGCGCTGCCATCACCCACCACCACCGAACAGGTAATACCGGTGGTCGACGTTGCAGTGTCCGCAGACACATAGACCGTCCCGGCAACGGTGGGAGACGGCTTGACTGCCATGGTCAGCACCGGTTGCAACAGGGCTCCGAGGTCGGAACACTTGGCCACAGTGACGCACACGTTGGCGGTGGCGACACCGCCCTTGGCGGCACAACCCGCGTAATTGATGGCGTTGGCAGAACTCAGTGCTCCGGCATAGCCTTTGGCCGAAGCCAGGTACGCATCGGTCTTCAGGTCCACAAATTTTGGAATCGCGACAGCGGCAAGCACGCCCAGGATCACGATCACCATCACCAGCTCAATCAAGGTAAAACCGCGTTGCGTCTGTTTCATAAATTCCATCCAAAAAAAACAATCTTGATCGACTACCTCGTGGCACCGTCGCCATTGCCACGGAACACACGGTCTCAGCCTCATTCCTGATTCGCCACCAAACTCAGCCGTTCACCCTGAGCAGGGGTTGAGCTTGTCGAAACCCCGATAGTCGAAGGGTCGCGCGCGTGCTCACCCTTCGACAAGCTCAGGGCGAACGGGGGGAGTGACTCGCC
>JAYVRP010000232.1:0-2283 GCA_043776215.1 Rhodoferax sp.
GTCATCGAACCGACTGGCGCCGAGACTGAGTTGGTGCTGCAAGTCGACGATATTTCCTTGAAACTGGTGTTGTACGAACGCACTTCGGTCAAGCCGGGCGACACGGTTGGGCTCAAGATTGACGCGAGCAAAGTCCATTTGTTTGCACGAGTTGACGGCAGGCGCCTGGGGGCCATGGGCACTGCCGGACAGGCCGTGTCAGGTTCGCCGTGATGTCTCTCAGACTTGCATCACTTGCAGGACCATCGGGCGGCTGGATGTCGGGGCTCGCGGGGCGGACACCTGGGGCAGGCAACCCTGCAAACCTTGTGGCGCGCGCAGGGTGCCTGAATGCACGAGGCACTAGACTGTTCACGTAAGAGGCCCCACCATGCGCATCCGCCAGATCGTTTTTGCCGCCCAATCGCTGCAGCAGGGCCGCGATGCCGTGGCCGCGTTGTTCCAGTTGGCACCCCCTTTTCGTGACCCTGGGGTGGCCGAGTTCGGCATCGACAACGCGGTGTTCGTCTTCGGTGACCAGTTCATCGAGGTGATTTCACCGTACCATGGCGACACGGCCTGCGGCCGCCACCTCGCACGCCACGGCGACAGCGGCTACATGCTTCTGTTGCAGACCGATGACCTGGCGCGCGAACGCCAGCGCTTCGCTGCGCTGGGGGTGCGCAGCATCTGGAGTGGCGAGCACCCCGACATCGTTGCCATGCACCTTCACCCCAAGGATGTGGGCGGGGCCATCGTGTCGGTGGATGAGCCGCGGCCGGCATCGTCCTGGCGCTGGGGTGGCCCGGGCTGGAAAGTACAGGCCGGCCGAGCCGGCGAACAGTGTATTCGCGGCGTCACACTGCGATCGCCCGATCCGGCGGCGCTGGCGAAGCGCTGGGCCGAGGTGCTCGGCCGCCCTGCGCCGGCCGCGAACGCGGGTGTCTGGCGCGTGGCGCTGACGGATGGATTCGCCGACTTCAAGCCGTGCACGGACACCCAGTCGAAAGAGGGGGTGGCCGGATTCACGCTGGCTGTGGCCGAGCCGCGCGCGGTACTGGAGCGCGCGCAGGCCGCCGGCCTGGAGGTCGACGGACCGCGTATTGCCATGATGGGGACGGACCTGGTGATCGAGCCGGTGTAGCAGGCGGCAATGGGCCACTGCCGCAGGGCGTCACAATGCGCCGCCGAGCCGAGTGTCCATGGGGTAGGTGGACAGGCATTCCACATGCGTGTCATGCACCAGGTACTGCTGCTCCAGCTTCACGCCCTGGCCCGCGTGCGGTGAGCCGATGTAACTCTCCAGGCAGATCACCATGCCGGGTTCAATCTGCCCCAGGAGCGGATAGTGCTGCCTCGGATCGGCATGCGGGATGTTGGGAAACTCGCCGGCCAACCCGAGGCCGTGACCGATCAGACCGTAGCGCCAGGGCTGGTATTCCTGCGGGCCGGTCCACGCGCGCTCGGCGAGTTCGCGAAACGAGAGGCCTGGCGCCAGCAGCGCAGCATTGAGCGCCAGGTTTTCCTGCGCCAGCTGGTAGAGCTGCTGCTGCAGGGCATTGGGCGCGGCATCACCACACAGGAAGGTCCGCGAAAGGTCGGCCGCATACCCTTCGAATCCCTGGGCGTCAGTGTCGAGGCACAGCAGGTCGCCCGCCTGCAACACGCGTGAACCCGCCTCCTGGAAGTAAGGGAAGGTGCGCGGACCGCTCTGGCACAGGCGCGTCGTGAGGAACTGCCCATCCTTTTGCATCAGGTCGAACCACAGGTGGGCCCAAACCTCGTTTTCGCTGCGGCCGGGTGCGATGGCTTGTTCGAGCCGGTGCACGCCTTCCTGCACGCGCCGCAGCGATTCGCGCAGGTAGGGAACTTCCATTGCCAGCTTGGTTGCCCGCGCGGGAATGAACACTTCATCGGCATCGCGTACACGCAGACCGGCCCGGCGCAGAGCGTCGACAGCCATGAACGGGAAGCGGTCGACGCCAATGGTATCGACCGTCGGATCGATGGCGTGGATGGTCGCTGTGATCTCGCTGGCGAATCGGCGGCAGGCGGGCTCCATGTCTCCACCGGTTCCAAGGTAACCGACGTTGATCGCAGGCGTGATCCGGTCCAGCGTCGGCAGCGCGGCGGACAGATGTTCGCTGCCGCCGTATTCATACAGGATGGCCGGGCCGTCGGCGAACAGCAGCAGATAGCGCGACGGCGCACGCAGCGCGAAGATCGTCATGTTGCGCGCGCCGGTGGCGTAAAGGATGTTGTTCGCGTCCATCACCAGCAGCGCCGGCATGCCGACACGTCGCA
>JAYVRP010000233.1:0-2282 GCA_043776215.1 Rhodoferax sp.
GCCTCGGCCAAAAGCCTGACCACCCGTTTCGATCTGGCCGTGGGCATCGACGGCGCGCTGGAACAGTTGCCGTCGGCGTGGCTGGCGCAGGTGGATCTGGTGTCGTTGTCCACCACACTCACCACCAACTCCGTCGTGGAGGGCAAGGGCTCTCCGGTCTGTGTGTTGCTGGCGGGTTACGACGCGCTGCAGATCAAGGCCAGCGGGCTGGCCGAACTGCTGGGCAACGAGGCCATTGTGTCCTTGCCCGGTGGCCACGATGCCGGCGGGTTCGCGTTGGCTCCGCTGGACGAAGCCGCGTCGCGCGCTGCCATCCTGCACCACGCGCCTCGCGTCTCGGCATTCGCCATCTCGGCCAGTTTCGGGGTGCGCAACCCGGCACACGAGTTGCAACTGCGCGCCTGGGTCGAGGCCCTGTGCGACAAGCCGGTCACCTGTGGTCACGAACTGGCATCGAGCCTCGGGGCGCCGCGCCGCGCGATGACCGTGGCATTGAATGCGCGCATGATCTCCCATGTGAAGCTGCTGATCGATTCGGTGCGCACCACGCTGGCGGCGCGCAATATCGATGCGCCACTCATGATCGTGAAGGGCGACGGCAGCCTGATCAATGTGCACAGCGCGTTGCAGCGCCCGGTCGGTACCGTGTTGTCCGGCCCGGCGGCCAGTGTGCTGGGTGCCTGTGCGCTCAGCGGCCATCAGGACGCCATCGTCGCCGACATGGGTGGCACTACCACCGACATCGCGGTGGTGCGTGGCGGCCAGCCCGAACTCAGCTTCGACGGTGCGATGGTGGGCCAGTGGCGGCCCATGGTCGAGGCGGTCAGGATCTACGCGATCGGCCTCGGTGGCGACAGCGAAGTGCGTTTCGGCGGCGGAGAAGGCCTGGTCATCGGTCCTCGGCGGGTGGTGCCCCTGAGTCTGCTGGCGCACCAGCATCCGCAGTTGTTGGCCGTGATGGAGCGCCGGCAGACCGAGGCGCCGCATGCCAGCCAGATCCGTTTTGCGCAGCGCCTGCATGCCGATGCCGCCTTGTTATCCCGTTTGCCGGACGATGAGCTGGCAGCCTGGGAGCGCCTGGCCCAAGGCCCGGTCGATCTGGCACGGGCCAACATCGAGGAGCGTGGCCTGTCGCGCGCGCTGGCGCGGCTGGAGCGCAAGGGGCTGGCCATCTACAGCGGATTCACGCCCAGTGACGCTGCCCATGTGCTGGGCATGTCGAACCACTGGAGCCGCGATGCCGCGGTGTTTGGCGCCCGCATCTGGGCGCGCCAGATGCGCCACCTGTACGGCCTGGGCACCTGGGCCCAGGGTGATGCCGAGGCGCCCGCGCGTCAAGTGGTCGACAAGGTCATCGACACCATCTGCCAGAAGCTGATCGAAGCCGGCCTCAACGATGCCGGGCAACTGAATGAAGGCCATGCCGGAAAGATCGCCACACTGCTGACCGGCATGGTTTTGCATGGCAACCGGCCGGGCGGGCCGGCGCCGGTGTTTGCCCTGAAGTTCGCCCCCGACCTGCCGCTGGTGGCCGTGGGGGCCCCGGCATCGAGTTATTACCCGTCCGTGGCGCGGGCTTTGGGTGTGCGCCTGGAGCTGCCGCGATTTGCCGAAGTGGCCAATGCGGTTGGTGCGGTGCTGGGCCAGGTGGCGCAACGGGTGCATGTCACGGTGTCGCAACCGGTGCGTGGTGTGTACCGGGTATTTGCCAAATCCGGCCCGCGCGATTTCGACAACGTGGCATCGGCTGTGGCCCATGCGCAGGAGCTCGCGGGGGCGGAAGCATTGCAGCGCGCCTTGGATGCGGGCGCCGCGCATGCCGAGGTCGTTCTCAGCCAGCTCGACAACAAGGTCAGCAACGACATTGACGGCGACATGTTCTTCGAGGCCCGCGTCACAGCCACTGCCTCTGGCCCCCCGCGCACAAAAGCCCATCCGCCGCCCGTGATAGCCGTCCGCCATGGCGCCATCACGCAGTGAACTGGCGCGTACCCTCGCAGCGGACGGCCTGCGCGTACGTGGCGGTTTTGCGCCTGGTGCGGCGGACGGACTGCCGCCGCTGCCCGATGGCCAGGCACCTGCCGTGGTGTGGATGGTGGGGCAGGTGGGCTCGGAAGCCTGGCCGCATTTCTCCGGCTCCTCGTTTTTCCGCGATAGGCTGCCCGACCCGATGGACCGCTGGAGCAAATCCATTGGTGATGCCCTGGCGTGTGACCTGCGTGGCATCGCAATCTATCCGTCCGACGGCCCGCCCTGGTTCCCGTTCCAGCAATGGGCCCAGC
>JAYVRP010000234.1:0-7419 GCA_043776215.1 Rhodoferax sp.
CCGCTCTGACAAGTTTCGTTGTGGGCCGCTTGCACAGGTTTGCGCGCTCTGGCTTCAAACGCGCACCCACCGAGCACCTGGACGCCAGCCTGGCCCTGATGCTGTAGGCCGGTGGACGCGGCTTGGCCCGCGCAGCAGAAATATTCTCAAGCGCTCAGTCGAACTGCAATCCGCCGTTGAGATCGAGCACCTCGCCCGTGATGAAGCCACTCATCGGGTGCGCCAGGAACAACACGCAGTGCGCGAACTCCTCGAGTTCGCAGAAACGCCCGACAGGAATTTTCTGGCGCAGTTCCGCCTGCCGCTCGGGGCTCACCTGCTCCGTGAGCATCTGGGTCTTGACGAAGGTCGGCGCCAACGCGTTGCAGGTCACGCCAAAGGCCGCGTACTCACGCGCAAAACTGAAGGTCAGCGAAATCACGCCGCCCTTGCTGGCGGCGTAGGCCGGCAAGGGTGACAGGCCCCCGGTCTTGGCGCCGAAGGACGACACGTTGACGATGCGACCGAAGCCACGCGCCTTCATGTCTGGTGCCACGCGCTGACTGACAAAAAAGACACCATCGAGGTTGGTGCGCAAGGTCTTGTGCCACAACTCCGGTGTCGTCTGCTCGCAGTTGGCGTATTGGAGGAAGCCTGCATTGTTGACACACACATCGATACGCCCGAATTGCGCCTCGACCTGGCTGCAGGCCGCATGCACCTGGTCCACGTCGCTCACATCCATGGTGAAGCAGGCCAGGCGCTCGCCGAACGACGACAAAGCGCGAGCCACCTGGGTGGTGTGCAGGTCGGTGGCGGCCACCCGGTAACCGGCGTCCAACAGGGCGCGGGTCGTTGCCAGTCCCATGCCAGCGTTGGCGCCGGTGACAAGTGCGACCTGGTCGCGGATGGCAGGAGCGGGTAATGGCATGGTGGTGCGTGAATGAAGGCGGTGCCCGCCGGTCAGTGGTGGTGGTTCAAAGGGCGACGCCGACTTTCTGGCCGGCCGCCAGAATCTCTTGCCAGGTCTGCATGTCGACCGTGATGCCGTCGATCTCGCGGCGAGCCCGCGCTGCGCGTTCCGGATCTCCGGCGATCTGCACCGCGTTGAACCCGGGTGCGACCGGGCCCGCCTGCAGCCATTGCACGAATTCCGCGGCTTCCTGAGCGAAACTGGCCTGCGTGCCCAGGCGTGCCGGATCGATCAGGATGGTGAGCATGCCGTTGACGACTGCCCGCACGGCTGGATCGGTCTCGCGGTGCCAGGTGCCACTGCCACTGAGCGCGCCACCCAGCAACTCACAGGCCATGGCCATGCCGTAACCCTTGTATTCGCCAAAGGTCAGCAGGGCGCCGAGCAGCCCGTTGCCTTGGGGCACCACCACCACGCCGGGGTCGGTCGTCGGTTGCCCGTGTTCGTCGATCAGCGTCCCCGGTTCGGCTTGCAGGCCCTTGTTGTAGGCCACGCGCATCTTGCCCTGCGCCACGCGACTGGTGGCGAAGTCCAGCACAAAGGGTTCACGTCCCTGCACCGGAATGCCGATGCAACACGGGTTGGTGCCAAAACGCCCATCTGCGCCGCCCCAGGGCGCCACGATCGGGCGCGATAGAACGTTGACGAAATGCAGCGCCACCAGACCTTGTGCCACCGCCATCTCGGCGAAGTGGCCGATGCGGCCCAGGTGGTGGGCCTGGGCCAGCGTCATGATGCAGCTGCCGTGTTGGCGTGCACGCGTGATGCCCAGTTGCATCGCCTGTTCACCCACCACCTGGCCGTATCCGCGCTGCCCGTCCAACGCCAGCATGGTGCCGATGTCGAGTGTCACCCGGGCACCGGTATTGGGAACCAGGCCACCTTCGAGCACCGCATCGACATACCGCGGCACCATGCCCACGCCGTGCGAATCGTGGCCGCTGAGATTGGCCAGCACCAGGTTGGTGGCGACAGTATCAGCCTCCATGGCCGCACTGCCGGCACCACGCAAGACGCGGGAGACAAGGTGGCGGAGGTCTTCCGCAGGCAGGGTGTGGTCCATCGGGCGTGAGCTTCCTACATCACCGCGCCGAGTTGCCAGGGCACGAATTCATTCTGGCCGTAGCCGTGTTGTTCACTCTTGCTCTGCTGGCCTGACGCGGTCGCCAGCACCAGGTCGAATATGCGCTGGCCCATGTCGGCGATGGACATGGTGCCGTCCACAATCTCGCCGCAGTTGATGTCCATGTCTTCTTCCTGCCGTTGCCAGAGTGCCGAATTGGTGGCCAGCTTGAGCGAGGGCGCAGGCGCGCAGCCGTAGGCCGAACCGCGCCCGGTGGTAAAGCAGATCATGTTGGCGCCACCGGCGACCTGCCCGGTGGCACTGACCGGGTCGTACCCCGGCGTGTCCATATAGACGAATCCGCTGGCGGTCACGGCTTGCGCATATTCATACACGGCCTGCAGGTTGCTGGTGCCCCCTTTGGCCACGGCGCCAAGCGATTTTTCGAGGATCGTGGTCAGCCCGCCGGCCTTGTTGCCAGGCGAGGGGTTGTTGTTCATTTCGCCGTTGTTGATCGCGGTGTAGTTCTCCCACCAGCGGATGCGTTCGATCAGTTTGTGTGCCACGTCCGGCGCCACCGCGCGACGCGTCAGCAGATGTTCCGCGCCATAGATTTCCGGCGTTTCCGACAGGATGGCCGTGCCACCGTGGGCCACCAGCAAGTCCACTGCGGCGCCCAGCGCCGGGTTGGCACTGATGCCGCTGTAACCGTCGGAGCCTCCGCATTGCAGACCGATGCGGATGTGCGCCGCGCTGCAGGGTTCTCGCTGTGCCCGGTTGGCAATGGGCAGCATCTGCTGGATCAGCGCAACACCCCTGGCCACGGTCTTGCAGGTGCCACCGGTGTCCTGGATGTTGAACACCTTGAGTGTGTCGCCTTCACGCAGGCTGCTGTTGGCCAGCCAGGCATTGATCTGGTTCGACTCGCAACCCAGCCCGACCACCAGCACGGCACAAAAGTTCGCATGCGTGGCGTAACCCGCCAGCGTGCGCTGCAGCACTTGAAGGCCCAGCCCGTCGCCGTCCATGCCGCAGCCGCTCCCATGCGTGAGGGCCACGACGCCGTCCACCTGGGGGTAGTCGGCCAGTGCGTCGGGATGGTTCTGGCGCGAAAAATGGTCGGCGATGGCGCGAGCCGCCGTGGCCGAGCAGTTGACCGAGGACAACACGCCGATGTAGTTGCGTGTGGCCACGCGTCCGTCGCTGCGTTGGTAGCCCATGAAACTGGCCTCCCGGCGTGCGGGGGCCGGTTTCACGTCGGCACCGATCGCGTAGTCACGCTCAAAGTGACCTTTTTCCTCGCCCATCCAGAGGTTGTGGGTGTGCACGTGCTCACCCGGTGCAATGGGTTTGCTGGCAAAACCGATGATCTGGTTGTAGCGGCGCACGGGTTCGCCTTGTGTGATGGGGCGCACTGCCACCTTGTGGCCGGCGGGGATCAGGCCTTTGACCGTGATGGATTCGACTGTGGTGCCGCCTACCAGTTGTTTGCGGGCTATCAGGACGTCATCGGCGGGGTGGAGGCGGATGAAGGGGGTCATTGCGTTTTCTCCACTTTCTTGTTGCGGTTAACGGCTTCGCCGGGGGGGCAGGAGGGGACAGGGGGGGAATCCAAATGTTTCATTCTCAAACCACCACTCAAGCAAACAGCAAAAAGCAAACCCAACAGACTCAATAAAACTGCTTGGGCAACCACAACACCAATTTCGGAAAATAGGTAATGATCACCAAAGACCCCATCAGCGGCACCAGCCAAGGCAGGATGGCCATCGTCGTCCGCTCCACTGACAACTTGGCCACCCGAGCCAGAACGAACAACACCATGCCCATGGGTGGATGCAGCAGCCCGATCATCAGGTTGAGCACCATCACCAGGCCAAAGTGAATCAGGTCGATTCCCAGCTTCTGGCATATCGGCACCAGGATCGGCACCAGGATCGTGATGGCCGCAGTGGGCTCCAGGAAACAACCGACGAACAACATCAAGGCATTGGCCAGCAGCAGGAACACCCAGGGTTCCTTGGTGAAGGCGAGTACCCATTCGCTGATGGCTGCGGTTACGCCGGTGGCGGTCAGCATCCAGCCGAAGATACTCGCCGCCGCCACGATGAACAACACCGTGGCCGTGGTCTCGACCGTGTCGAGGCAGACCTTCACGAACATCTTCCACGACAGCGTCTTGTACCAGCCCAGGCCCAGCACCATGGCCCAGACGCAGGCCGCGATCGCACCTTCGGTCGGTGTGAAGATGCCAGTGGTCATGCCGCCGATCAGCAGCACCGGCGTCATGATGGGCAGCACGGCCTGGAAGTTGAAGTAACGGTCTGCCGCGAAGAGTACGACCAGCCCGGCAAACACCGTCAACTGGGGCGGGAACCCGAGCCTGGTGATCAGGTACCACATGACCAGGGGCCAAGCAACCACCACGGCCGTCTCGGCCAGCGCCTTGATCACACGCGGCCACTCGAACTTCACGTCCGCGCCCCAATTGTTCTTGTGCGCAAAATACGCCACGGTGAGCATCATCAGCACGGCCATCAGCACACCGGGCAGGATACCGGCCAGAAACAAGGCGCCCACGCTCACATTGGCCATCATGCCGTAGATCACGAAGGGCAGGCTCGGTGGAATGATGGGCCCGAGCGTGGCGGAGGCCGCGGTCACCCCGACGGCGAACTCGATCTCGTAGCCGTGGTCCTTCATGGCCTTGATTTCGACCGTTCCCAGGCCGGCCGCGTCGGCGATGGCGGTGCCGCTCATACCGGCAAAAATCACCGAGCCCACCACGTTGACATGCCCCAAACCGCCCTTGAGCCAGCCCACCAGTGCCAGCGCGTAGTTGTAGATGCGGTTGGTGATGCCTGCGTTGTTCATGAGGTTGCCGGCCAGAATGAAGAAAGGCACGGCCAGTAGCGGAAAACTGTCGATGCCACTGATCATGCGGTGGATCACCACGAATGGCGGCGTGGTGCCGGCCCAGAACAGGTAAATGAGCGCCGACCCGGCCATGGCGATGGCCACGGGAATGCCGCCCGACATCAGCAGAAGAAAGATGATTTTGAGCATGGGGAGTTCTCGTGTGTTGCTAGCGCTCGTCCATCGTGCTCTCGGGCTTTTCCAGCACGCAGTAACCGCGTTTCCAGTGCACGCGCAGAACCCAGAAGGAGCGCAGGAACATCGCGGCAAAACCCAGCATGCAGACCGCATACACGATGTTCATGGGCAAGTCGATGATGGTCATCTTGTAGTTGCCCAGTTTTTGCATCATCTGCCAGGTCAGCACGACTGCTGTGCCGAAAAACGCAATCCGCATCAGGTCTACCGCCAGGCCCAGCACCCGCGACAGTGCTTGGGGCATGAAGCGGTAGAAAAAGTCCACCTGGATGTGGTTGTTCTTGGCGACCCCAATGGCGGCTCCGATGAACACGGTGCCGATCAGCAGGTAGCGCGCAATTTCTTCCGTCCACGCCGCCGAGTCGTTGAGTACGTACCGCGTGAAGAACTGGTAGAAAACGGTGATGCCCAGCAGCCAGAAAAACCCGAGCGCCACCCACGCCTCGAAGGGCGTGTGCGACAGGTCGACTGCGTCATCGGCGGCGTGGAACTCGCCGTCGTCGCCCATCACCTTGGGCAACGCGTCGATGTCCACCGCGGTGCTCATCAGCGTGCTGCCTGGATCTTGTCGAAGTCGGCCTTGGTGAACCCCATCGACTCCAGTGTGGAGGATTTCAGCACGGCGTCCTGGAACGATTTGCGGTCCACGGTCACGATCTGCAGGCCCTTTTTCTTGAACTCGTCGACCAGCTCGCCTTCCCGTTTCTTGATCTCGGCCGATCCCCTGGCCGCCGCCTCGCGTGTGACGTCGATGAACATGGTCTTCTCGGATTCGCTGAGTTTGTTCCAGACGTGCGGCGCCACCTGTGTCGTCACGCCGTCGACGATGTGGCCGGTCAGCATGATGGCCTTCTGCACTTCGTAGAATTTCTTGGCCTCGATCGTCGTGAGCGGATTTTCCTGTGCATCCACGGTGCCGTTTTGCAGCGCCAGGTAGACCTCGGCAAAGGCGATGGGCGTCGGGTTGGCGCCGCAGGCCTTGGGCGTGGCGGTGTAGGCCGGCACGTCGGGCACGCGGATCTTCAGGCCCTTCATACCTTCGCAGGTTGTGAACGGTTTTTGCGCCGTGGTGTGGCGCGCGCCGTAATAGGTGTAGGCGGTGATCTGAATGCCGGTTTTTGCGCGGAACTCGTCGGTCATTTCCTTGAACACAGCGCTCTTGCTGTAGGCCAGCAGGTGGTCACCGTCGCGGAAGATGAACGGGTAGTAGGCGATGCCCAGGCGCGGGTAGCTGCGTGCCGCGAAAGACGGGCCGCTGATGATCATGTCGACTGTGCCCAGTAGCATGCCCTGGTTGATGTCGGTCTCCTTGCCCAGGCTGGACGCCGGGAAAACCTGGATGTCGAACTTGCCGTTGCTGCGTTTCTTGATCTCCTCGGCGGCCCACACCGACTGTGTGTGGTAGGGCTCGGATGTCTCGTACACGTGGGCCCATTTGAGTTTGGTCTGGGCCTGCGCGAGGCCGCTGGTGCCGAGCGCCAGTGCCAGCAAGGTGCCGGCGGTCAGGGTTTTGAGTGCGAAGCGTTTTTTCATGGGTGTCTCCTGGTGGTTGAGGGTCAAAACAGGTCGGGGTAATGCGGGGCTGGCGCTACGGCTGGTTGGCGCGGCGCCAGCTCGCGCTGAATCGGGCATGGGACTTGTCCATGTGGGCATGCATGGCCCCGCGGGCGGCGGCGGCATCGCGCGAGCGGACTGCGGCCAGAACATGCTCGTGTTCGGCGATGGCCGAACGCCAGGATCGGACCGACTCGAAATGGCCCCCCAGGCGTTCGAAAACCGGCCCCCGGCGGGAGTCCCAGAACGCCTGCACCGTCTCGCTGAGAACGCTGTTGCCGCCGGCCTGCACGACGGCGGTGTGGAAGGCGCGGTCGCCATCCAGCGGCATCACACCCAAGTCGGCGTCGGTGATCATGTTGTCGATGGCGGCGCGCATGGCATCGAAATCCCGCCGCCTGGCCTGCTTCGCCGCGATCGCGGCGGTTTCGCCTTCGACGACCCGGCGCGCACGGATCAGTTCGAGCGGGCCCCACTCGGGTGTGGTGGCCTCCGCAGCCAATGAACGGTTGCCCGCAGGCCGGTCCAGCGCATACACGCCCGACCCGCTGCGCACCTCGACCCAGCCCTCGACGTCCAGTGCGATCAGGGCTTCACGCACCGAGGGCCGGCTGACGCCGAGCTGCCTGGCCAGGTCACGCTCCGCAGGCAGGCGGGTTCCCGGGGCGAACTCTCCCCTGCCGATCAGCTGGCGCAATTGCTCGGCGATCTGGCGGTACAGGCGTTGTGGTTCGAC
>JAYVRP010000235.1:0-2281 GCA_043776215.1 Rhodoferax sp.
CGTATCGTCACCGGCAGCGTGCTGGGCACCGCCGCCAACCCGACCCTGCCCAGGGCCGGGGACAACAAGTTCCACGTGAATCTGACGGCGCGGTTTTAGCGGCAGTCTTTGTTGCTGCGGCACTGGGTCTGCGGGATCAGGCCGGTGGGGCGCTCGGCTGCGCGAATGTCCTGCGGCTTGCGGGCTCCTCGATCAATCGGCGTCGAGCCGGTCGAGCACCTCACGCATCACCTCCGGATCGAATACCAGCGCGATGTGCGGCACACCTGGAACGAATCGGTTTTCGGCACCATCCAGTGTGGCGCAGGACGTGGGAAACACGATGTTGTCGCAGTTGGAGTAGTAACACGTAAACAACGCGGCACGTTGCGGCGGCTCGTCGCGCTTCAGTTGTTGCAGCCAGCCGCCGCCCGCTTGCATCTGCTGGCCGTTGAGGCCACGGCTGATCCGTGCCAGCCAGGTGCCGCGGTGCGGCGTTCCGATGGTCACCACGTGGGCCACCCGCGTGTCGGCGTTGTGCGCGCGCAACCAGGCGCGGGCGGCCAACCCGCCCATGCTATGGCAGACCAGCAGCGGCGGCGTGCCTGTGGCGCGCTCGACCTGGCGCACGGCGTTGTCGATGAGGGTCACGTAGTCGTCAATGGAGCCGAATACGGGTTCCAGATTGACGGCGGCGAATACCCGCCCTTGCCGGGTCAGTAATTCGAACCAGCGGTTCCACAAGCCGCGGTTGCAGACAAATCCGTGAATGAACACGACGCCCGGCTTGCGCTTCCCGGCTGGCGCCTCGATGGGTATGTGATCTGGCCATGTGTTCGAGCGAAAGGGTTGTTGCCACAGAAAGACACGTGGCGCCAGCAGCGACTCGCGCAGCCACGCACGGGCCATCGCGCCGGCGCTTGCGCGCAGCGCCGCGTCGGTCCGGTTGATCCAATGGGCCAATGCAAACTCCAGTGCCAGCACCACGGCGTGCACCAGCGACAGCGCGAGCAGGCCGGCCAGTAGCACCCAGGCTGGGAGTGGTCGTGCCCACCACCACCAGGCAGCGCATACGAGCACCAGCGCCGCCAAGATTCCTTGCTGCAGACGGGCCAGCATCAGGGCACTGCCCCGAACGCCTGCGCGACGACAGGCGCAGCGACGAGGTGGGCGATCGAGTTGGCGTAATACCGCAAGGCCACCAACTCTGTTTCATTGGCCCGGTACAGACCCTGGTTCTCGCGCATCAGGTGGCGCAGCAGCAACATGCGGATACCCACGTTGATGGCGTAGTCGCGGTCGGCTCGCGGCAAATAAACCCGGGCACCACCGGCCTCTATGTGCTGGATCAGTGTATGAACCGCCGACTTGAGTTCGATGTCGGACATCTCCGCACCCGGATCACGCAGCAGCACCAAGGCGACCAGTGGCACCGGTAACACCGGCACGATGCGGCCGATGTGCTGCATCAGTTCGACGCCCAGCCGTGTGATAGCGTCC
The DNA here is from genome assembly GCA_043776215.1 of Rhodoferax sp. Taxonomy (GTDB): domain Bacteria; phylum Pseudomonadota; class Gammaproteobacteria; order Burkholderiales; family Burkholderiaceae_C; genus CAISIP01. The sequence goes on from JAYVRP010000235.1 coordinate 1,480, forward strand.
CGGCGGGCCATGGCTTCCAGGCTGCGGAAGTCCAGCCCATGTGATTGCACGTAGGACCGCATCGATACCGGCCGGCCAAAATTGACGCAGGCGTAACCATTGCGAAAGCTCCGGCCTTGCAGGCGCAGCAGCAGTTGCCGCGAGAGGTAGCCCACTGTCACGCCTACCCGCGTGCTCCAGCCCGGGCGTGGCGCTGCCGGGTCCAGCCGGGCCAGCAGCGAACGGTCTTCGATCACCCGGTCGTAATTGATGCCCACCGGGATGAACACCAGGTCGCGCTCGGCGGTGGGGTCGAAGGTCTTGAGCATGTAGTCCAGCAGCCCCAGCTTGGGCGGCCGCAGCCGGCCATCGGTCGTCAAGCCGCCTTCCGGGTACATGGCCTGGGGCACACCGCCCTCGGTGGCCATCTGCACATAGCGCTGCAGCACCATCCGGTACAGCGGATCGCCCGAGTTGCGGCGCACGAAGTAGGCGCCCATCGCGCGGATCAGCCCTTGCAGCGGCCAGATGCGCGCCCATTCTCCAACGGCGTAGCTCAGCGCGACTCTTTCGGCGGCAAGGAACGACACCAGGATGTAGTCCATGTTGCTGCGGTGGTTCATCACGAACACGACCGTGGACTTCGGGTTGAGCGCAGCCAGCGAATCGGCATCGGTGTAACCCAGCCGCACGCGGTAGACGAGGCGCGCGAAGGTCTTCGACAACCAGTAGCCGACGCGGAAGTACACGTAGGCGTTGAACGCCGGCACGATCTCGCGCGCATCGGTGTTGACCTGCCGCATCACGTCGGCCAGCGGCACGC
>JAYVRP010000236.1:0-7404 GCA_043776215.1 Rhodoferax sp.
AGCTTCGAGATCGGGCGCAGCCGGATCTTTGCGCCAGGATGGCTCGAAAACGAGTCGATCTTCCTGCACATGCACTACAAGTTCCTGCTCGAAACCCTGCGCAGCGGGCTGGCGCACGAGTTCTTTGACGACCTGCGCCGGGGCCTCGTGGCGTTCCAGGATCCGGCGGTGTATGGCCGCTCTCCGATGGAGAACTCGTCATTCATCGCCAGCAGCCGCTTTCCGGATGCGAGCGCGCACGGTACGGGTTTTGTGGCTCGGCTCAGTGGCGCCACGGCCGAATGGATCAGCATGGTGCTGCACATGGGCCTGGGAGCGGCGCCTTTTCGCGTACTGGAGGGTGCGCTGCGGTTCGAGCCGCGCCCGGTCCTTGCCGAGTGGCTGTTCACCACCGCAGCATCGCCAGGGTTTGGCTCTGCCTGTTTCGGGTTCAAGCTGTTCGGGCAGACATGGATCGTGTACGAGAACCCCGGGCGCCGTGCCACTTACGGCCCGGGGGCTGTGGCACCGGTGGCGTTCGAGTTGCACTACACCGACGGCCGCCAGGTGAGCCATGCCCAGGGCTGGTTGCCAGAACCTCTGGCCACCGACTTGCGCGACCAGAAACTGGCGCGGCTCATGATCCGCCTGGCCTGATCCGGACCTGCGTTGATGGATCAATATCCGCTCAGGCTGAGCTTGTCGAAGCCCTCGCAAGGCGCTTCGACAGGCCTGTCCTGAGCAGAGTCGAAGGGCTCAGCGCGAACGCAATTTGGAGTTGGCAGCGTTCATTTATTGAGGTTTTCGGAATTCGCGACATCCACCAAACCGTTCGCCCTGAGCCTGTCGAAGGGCTGCAGGCTTCGACAGGCTCAGCCCGAACGGTGTAAGGAATTGCGAAAAGATCAATAGATTGAACGCGATCGGAGCTGAAAAAGTTCTCAGAGCCTCCGCACAGGGGCGTCACGACCGCTGGAAAACGCGCACGTGCTCGATCTCCATCGTGACCGGAAATATGGCGTCATTCACCGGGCCGCCGAGGGTGCCGCCAATGGCGATGTTCAACAGCAGGTACTGCGGGAAATCAAACGGCCAGGCGCTGTAACCGGTACCCGGGTTCAGGCCGCGGTAGTACACCACACCGTCCACACCAATCGAGATCTCGCCCGGCGTCCAGGTGAGCTGGTAATTGTGAAACTGGCTGCAGGCGTCGGTGACCTGTGTCGCCGCACCGGTGCCCGTGCCACCGCTTTGCAAGGTGTGGATGGTTCCGAAGATGCGTGTCGGATTGCTTCCCACCTGTTCCAGAATGTCGATCTCGCCGTCACTAGGCCAGGTGCCGCGGGTGCCCAGCGTCCACAGCGCGGGCCAGGTGCCGACGCCGCAGGGCAGCTTGGCGCGGATTTCGATGAAACCGTAGGTCCAGCTGGCCTTGCCACGCGTCACCAGGCGCGCCGAACTGTAGCGCTGGCCACCCCAGTCGGCGCGTGTGCTGAGCGACTCCTGGCGTGCCGTGATGACCAACCTGCCGCCGCTGACGCGTGTGTTCTCCAGCCGGTCTCGGGCGTAATACTGCAACTCGCTGTTGTACCAGCCGGCCTGGTTGCGGTCGGTGTCATAGTCCCACTTGGCGGGATCGGGCAGGCCGTCCACGTCGAACTCGTCGTTCCACACCAGTGTGTAGCCGGCGGGCGCCGCGAAGACCGGCGCCACCACAATGGCAGGGCTTGCCACAGGTGCAGCCGGCACCGGACTGGTCGCAACACTGCCACCGGCGTTGCCACTGACGTCGCCACCGCCGCCACCGCCACAGGCGACCAGAAGCATGAGCGCAAGGCCTCCGAAGACGCACCGCCCCCAAGCTGCAACCCCGCCCAGGGCGGGTTGATCTGCCTCACGGCCTTCAACGTGTGGCAATTCTTGCATCACGCGATGCTCTCCCCAAGGTACGTGGCGATCGAGCGGGGTGGAAGCTCTGTCACCACCTGCGCGCCGTCCACTCGCAACGCAAATCGGATACGTTCCCACGTACGGTTCATCACAACGGTGGCCACAGCACCATCCGGGTTGATGAAAGCGGTTGCCTCCAGGTCCTCGCGCGACGCGGCGCACAACACCCGCAACGCACCGGGCTTGACGAACCGCGCAAAGTGCCCCAGGTAGAAATAAGAACTCTGGTGCAACAGGCTGCCGTGCTCCGTGTCGATCAGGATGGGCGCACTGCACAGGTTGCCGACGTGGTTGGGCCCGCCACTCACGTCGAGCACCAGATTCCAGTCGATCCAGCCAACCGTCCAGCGATTCAGGTCGTTGATCATGGAACGCGCATAGCGTTCGCCAAGGTCCCACGAGCCGTTATGCGGACCACCCTCCTGGCAACCCTCGGTGAACAACAACTGCTTGTCGGGCCACGCGTCGTGCACCAGCTGGACGTGGTCGAAATGGTTCTCGCCGTACCAGTGGAAGCCGGTGCCCCAGACGAATTTTGCGGCCTCGGGATCGCTATAGACCACACTGGCGCGTTCGACCATGTGGTCGCGGTTGTGGTCCCATACCACGATACGCACATGGCCCAGATCGGCCTTGGCAAGCGCCGGCCCGAGATGGTCGCGCACGAAATCGCGCTCCTCCTCGGCGCTGAAGATGCAGGAGTCCCAGCGTTGCGTGGCGGCGGGTTCGTTTTGCACCGACACCCCCCATACCGGCACACCCTCGCGCGCATAGGCTTCGATGAATCGCACGAAACAGCTGGCCCAGGCAGGCCGGAACTGTGGCAACAACTTGCCACCGTGGTTCATCTGGCCGTTGCTTTTCATCCAGGCGGGCGGGCTCCAGGGAGACACCAGCAGCTTCAGCGGCTGGCCGGCAACCCGCTGCGCGGCCTGGATGAAGGGCAACAAGGCGCGCTGGTCGCGCTCGATCGAAAAACCGTGGAGCTCGACGTCGCCGGGCGTTTCCACATGGGCATAGTTGCCCAGCGAAAAATCGCAGCTGTTCATGTGCACACGGCACAAGGTGTACCCGTGGCCGTGCAAAGGGTCGAAATAGTCACGCAGCACCTGCTCCTGGTGGTGAGGGCTGAGCTTCTGCCAGGTCACCGCCGCCGCCTCGGTGAAGGCGCCACCGAAGCCCTCGACCTGCTGGAAGGTCCGCGCGGAATTGACCAGCACCACCGGCAAGTCGTGCGTGCCTGTCGTTGTCTCAAGCAAAGGCTGCTCGGCCAGGCGCTCGCCGCCATGGTGCGTGGTCAGGAAGGTTCGCAGGAACGGGGCGGTCGGCATGCGGAGGTGGGAGCGACTATGGAGGTTTTCGGAAATCGCGACAACTGCAAACCCGTTCGCCCTGAGCCCTTCGACTCTGCTCAGGACAGGCCTGTCGAAGGGCTGTGGCTTCGACAAGCTCAGCCCGAAAGGTGCAATGTTCTTTGCATGGATCAACCAGTCGCCAGCGCAGCGAGCATGGACTTCGTCACCAGCGTGATGCCGCTGCCGGTGCGAAAGAAGCGTTGGGCATCCTGCTGCGCATCCTCGCCGATGACCATCCCGTCCGGAATTTGACAGCCCCGGTCGACCACCACCCGGTTCAGGCGCACATGGCGCCCGACTTCGACCTCCGGCAGCAGCACCGACCACGCGACATCGGAGTACGAATGCACGCGCACGCTGGAAAAGAGGACCGAGCGCAGCACCTTTCCGGAAATGATGCTCCCGCCCGAGACCAGGGATTCGACCGCCATGCCGCACCGGTCGGGCTGGTTGTGCACGAACTTGGCTGGCGCCAGTTGCGGCTGGTAGGTCCAGACCGGCCAGCGCGTGTCGTACAGGTTGAGTAGCGGGTCGGTGGCAGTCAGGTCGATGTTCGCGTCCCAGTAGGAGTCGATCGTTCCCACATCGCGCCAGTAGGGCTCCTCGCCGGGTTTGCCGGTGACACAACTCAGCGCAAAGGGATGGGCGGCGGCCCAGCGGTTGCGCACCGCGCGCGGAATGATGTCCTTGCCGAAGTCGTGCGTGGATGCCGGGTCCGCCATGTCGCGCTCGAGTTCGTCGTACAGGTATTTCGCGTTGAAGATGTAGATGCCCATGCTGGCCAGCGAGCGGTCGATACTGCCCGGCACACACGGCGGATCGGCCGGCTTCTCCACGAAATCGGTGATGTTCCATTGCGCGTCCACCGCCATGACACCAAAAGCGCGTGCCTCGTCGCGCGAGACCTCGATACAGGCCACGGTGCATTCCCGACCCTTGGCCACGTGGTCCGCCAGCATCAACGCGTAGTTCATCTTGTAGATGTGGTCGCCACCCAGCACCACCACATACTCGGCGTCGTAGCCGTCGAGGATGTCCCGGTTCTGCGAGACAGCGTCGGCGGTGCCCCGGTACCAGAATTCCTCGTTCATCCTTTGCTGCGCCGGCAGCAGGTCGACAAACTCGTTCATCTCGGTTTTCAGGAAGGCCCAGCCGCGCTGCAGGTGACGCAGCAGGCTGTGGCTCTTGTACTGGGTGATCACCCCGATACGCCGGATGCCCGAGTTCAGACAGTTGGACAACGCGAAATCGACGATGCGGAACTTGCCGCCAAAGTACACCGCCGGCTTGGCGCGCCGGTCGGTCAGGTGGTGCAGGCGGCTGCCGCGGCCACCGGCGAGGACCAGCGCGACCGCGCGTTTGGGCAGGTCGAGGCTCTGCGCAAGGTGGTTTGCGGGCATGGGAGCTCCCTGTGGGTGAAAAGTTTTGATCGCGCGCGGGAGACCTTTGGATCGGACTCCCGCGGACCGCGTCTATTTGCCCCAGAAGATCGCGTCGATGTTGATCTTGGTAGTGATGCCTGAGCCCTGATCCTTGCCCGTGTGATCGTAGCGGTCAGCGATCACAAACGGGGTCTGCACCTTCTTGAGATCCAGCACCGCGTCGAGTGAATCGTTCATGCCGAATCCTTTGGCGGCGAACGGAACGAGGGCCGAAATCGGGATCGACACCTTATGCCAGGCGCCATCGTTCTGGTATCCGTATTGGCCCGGGCTGATCGGCATCCAGACGTCCACCAGATCGGTCGTGGCAGCGCTGCCGGTGGAAAAGCCGATCTCGATCTTGCCCGCATAGGTAGTCTGGATGCTGAAGTTCAGTGTGCCGTTCACGAAGGCCGACAGGTCGTCCGCCGCGCCCGCGTTGGCTTGGTGCAGCAGCACGCCCCACCCGTAGGTTTCGGGAGTTGGCGTGATTTCGATCCCGTTGCCGCCATCGCCACCGGGCACCAGCGGTTCAGCGGCGCCGGGCTTGGTCGGTATCGCAGCGGTCACGCCGCCGGAGTTATTGCCAAACGCATCGAACTTCAGTGTGGCGCCTACGTTCACGGCACCGACCGGGGTGACGTCCGCAAAAGCCATGTAGCGATTCGCGGTGACGGGGTTGACCGTCGTCGGGTTGAGATCGGTCTTCAATGGAACGAAGGACAAGGCATCGGCGGTGGAGTAAACACCGTCGGTGTCGCCGGCGACGACGGGCTCGGGTACCCAGGCTCCGCCAGCCGGCAACCGGCTTTGAATGACAAAGCGGGCCTGGCGACTCGCATTGAACATGCCCCATTTGTCGTCATTGCCCTTCCATGGCTCGTCGAAAGCCTCGAAATGGAACACGTTCAGAGGGCCGGCTCCGGTTCTTCTTGCTTGGAGATACCAGTCGTTCAGCATATCGAAATAGATCTTCTGATTGACCGGATGGGCGCGGAAACTCAGAGCCCCCGCATTGACGGCGTTCCAGCCGGTTTCACCAATGGCAATCGGCATTGCCGACAGGCCGACCCGGTCCAGCTTGTCGCGCACCGCCTGGTAGTCCTTTTGGGTTGCCACAAATGCCGCCTTCATCATCGCAGCAGCGCGCGCCGGGCCCTCCGCCACGGCCTGCTGTTTCCAATCCCACAGTTTGGCATTGAACACGCTGTCGAGTTCCGCATAGGTGTGCATCGCGGCGAAGTCGATCACGTCGGTGATGACTTTCGGAGCCTCTGCATAGAAGGCCCAGTTGTCATCGGTGGTCACAGGTTGCGTGATCTGGCTGCGCACCGTGGCGATATAAGCCGCGATGATCCGCGGATCGGTCGGGTTGAGGGTCCACGACACCATGGTCTCGTTGCCCACGCTGACGGCCAGGACGATGTCCTTGTACTTCTGCGCAAGCACGGCCGCGTGAGCGACTTCCGACCTGTTCGTCGCCCGGTTGGCGAGCTTTTGCGCGGCGCTGATGTAAGGGCTGCTTTCGCTGGCGATGTAGGCGCCCAGCATGACCTTGAGATCCAGCGTCGCCTTGTTCTCGTCGATCACCTGCAGGATCATTTCGTTGTAGCCGATGCAACCAGCGGTGCTGCCCGACGCCGCAGTTCCAGCCGGGCCAACGGGTGCCGGTGCGGGAATGCGCAACTCGTCGAAGTAGAAACTGGTGTCAGCCACCACGGCGGTGTCTGCGTGCGGCAACAGGCGCACACCTTTGTATTTCCCTGCGCTCGCAAAAGTGAATGACAGCGTTTCCCAGGCATTGGCAGTCGTCGTGATGACATCGACTTCCTGGTCAGCCGCACCGTCAGTACCCTTTTCGAGCCTCAGGCGTATCTTTTCACCGATCGTTGGTGAAAAGACTCGCACCGTCACGACTTTGTTGTGTTTGCTGACGTCGGCCCCGGTCAGCGTAATGGCGTAGTCGGGAAAGAGTTGGCCGCTCGCCGCATTGGTGAATATCTGTGCACCCATCGCCAACTGATCGCCTGGCTTCTTCACAATCTTCACGACCTTGTTGGTCGCGTCCAATGGGTCGGTCGCGAGGGTGGCACTGCCACCGCCACTGTTCCCGAACGCCAGCGCGCCAACGTTCGCGCCCAGGAAATTGACACAGGTACTCGATTCGACGCTCGAGTCGTAGAGCCGGATCAGACCGAAACCAGCCAGACGCACCAGGTCCAGATCCTGCTTGATCATGGCTTTGGTGACGACTTCGGTGTCGCGGTTGCCGCTTCGAAACGGTGAATAGGCCACTGCCGTGCGAGCAGAAAACTCCGGGCTCAACACGCGCGGGTTGCTGGCAGTTACCCCCGGGGTCGCAACGACGACCTCTCCGCCTCCGCCGCAGGCGGCCAGCAGAACGGCGCTGACCAGAGGCACGGCGATGCGCGCCAGCTTCATTGTGTGAAAAGACAGGGTCTTGGATGGAATCGGTGTCATGGAATATGTCTCCTGCAGTCGCAAATCAGAACGAATACTTGGCACTGACACCGAACCAGTTGCCGACTTTGCTCGCGCGTGAATCAATGCCGTTCAGCGTCGCGTTGGACGGCATCGACCAGGGGGACAGACCCTGGCGCTGGTAGTGGATCATCCCCGCGAAGACCGAGAAGCTGAGGTTCTGGTCGTAGGCATAGTCCGCTTTCACGGTATTGACG
>JAYVRP010000237.1:0-2275 GCA_043776215.1 Rhodoferax sp.
CTCGATGCCCGCCGCATGCAGGGTGCGCACCATGGAGCGAAACTCGTCCCGCACGCCCGTGCCGTCGCGGCGGTGTGCCAGGGCCGGGTCGGCGCAAAAAAATCCGATCGTGTTGTAGCCCCAGTAGTTGTGCAGGCCCATGTGCACCAGGCGCTCCTCGTCGAGCGCGTAATGCACCGGCAGCAGGCTGACGGTGGTCACGCCCAGATTTTTCAGGTAGGTGATCGACCAGGGGGCGGCCAAGCCCGCAAACGTGCCCCGGAGCGGTTCCTCCACGGCGGCTTGCATCCTGGTGAAACCCTTCACATGCAATTCGTACAGCACGGTGTCGGCCAGAGGAACGCGGGGCGGCGCGTCATCGCCCCAGTCGTACCGGGCGTCCACTACACGCGCCTTCAGCGCAAACGCGGCGTTGTCCCGCGCGTCGCGGTGCAGCGGGAAGCTGCGGTCGGCGCCGAATTGTTCTGCGCGCCACGTGAAGTAGCCAACCAACTCGCGGGCATACGGATCCAGCAGCAGTTTGGCCGGGTTGAACAGTTGCCCGCGGTCCGGCCGCCAGGCGCCGTCGGCGCGCAGTCCGTATACCAGGCCGGGCCCGGCGCCGGGCAGGTACCCGTGCCACACGTCGGTCGTGAGGCAGGGCAGCGCGATGCGCCGCGTCTCCTGCAGGCCCTCGGTATCGAACAGGCAGAGTTCGATACGCGAAGCAGTGGACGACACCACGGCGAAGTTCACGCCCTGGCCGTCCCAGCTGGCGCCCAAGGGCCATGGGCGGCCCGGCTGGATCGCTGCGAGGCGCGTCACTGGCTCCAGCAGCGTGCCGGTGCTCACCGCGTCCATGTCAGCATCACGGTGGCGAGCGGTGGCAACTGGAGTACCACCGACCAGGGCTTGCCGTGGTACGCCCATTCCTGGGCCGTGGCGACACCGAACAGCGTGCCGACATTGCTGCCGCCGTAGTGCTGCGAGTCGGTATTGAGGCATTCCCGGTACTGCCCTGCACAGGGCACACCCAGGCGGAAATCAGCATGCGGCGTCGGTGTGAAGTTGCACACCACCACCACCAACGAATCCGCGTCCGCGCCGCGACGGATGAAGGCGAGCACCGAACGAGAGGCGTCATTGTGGTCGATCCATTCGAACCCTTCGGGAACGAAATCGCGCTGGTGCAGGGCCGGCGTGGCCCGCAGCAGGTGGTTGAGGTCGCGCACCAGTCGCTGCACGCCGGCGTGCAGGGGGTCGTCCAGCAGATGCCAGTCCAGGCTCTGGTCGTGGTTCCATTCGCGTTGTTGCGCAAACTCGCAGCCCATGAACAGCAGCTTCTTGCCAGGGTGCGCGAACATGAAGCCGTAGTAGGCGCGCAGGTTGGCAAACTGCTGCCAGCGGTCGCCCGGCATCTTGCCCAGCAGCGAACCCTTGCCGTGCACCACCTCGTCGTGCGAGAGCGGCAACACGAAGTTCTCGTTGAACGCGTAGACCACGCCGAAGGTCATCTCGCTGTGGTGATGCTGGCGGTGGATCGGGTCGCGCGCCATGTACTGCAGGGTGTCGTGCATCCAGCCCATGTTCCACTTGTAGTGGAAGCCCAGGCCACCCGCATAGGTGGGCCGCGAGACCGCCGGGAAGGCCGTGGATTCTTCGGCCAGCGTGACTGCTTGCGGGCGTTGCTCGCCCACCACTTCGTTCATGCGTTTCAGGAAAGCGATGGCCTCCAGGTTCTCGCGCCCGCCCTGCGCATTGGGAATCCATTCGCCGGGCTCGCGGCTGTAGTCGCGGTACAGCATGGACGCAACGGCGTCGACACGCAAGCCGTCCACGCCGAAACGCTCCAGCCAGTACAAGGCATTGCCGACCAGAAAATTGCGCACCTCGGTGCGGCCCAGGTTGTAGATCAGGGTGTTCCAGTCGTTGTGGAAACCCTCGCGCGGGTCGGCGTATTCGTACAGGTGGGTGCCGTCGAAGTGGGCCAGACCATGGGCATCGGTCGGAAAATGCGCAGGTACCCAGTCCAACAGCACACCAATGCCCGCAGCATGGCAACGGGCCGTGAAGCGGCCGAAACCCTCGGGTGGGCCGAAACGCGCCGTGGGTGCGTACAGGCCGATGGGCTGGTAACCCCAGGAACCGTCGAACGGGTGTTCGCTGACCGGCAGCAGTTCGAGGTGCGTAAAGCCCATGTCCACCGCATAGGGCACCAGCGTGTCGGCCAGTTCGTCCCAGGTCAGCCAGCGCATGTGGTCCTCGCTGATCCGTCGCCAGGAGCCCAGGTGCACTT
>JAYVRP010000238.1:0-2274 GCA_043776215.1 Rhodoferax sp.
TGCCACCTTGATCAACAGCATCACCCAACGCCTGTGGCCCATGGGCGACGACACCGTGTTTATCCCCGGCCACGGGCCGGAGAGCACGTTCGGTCGCGAACGCCGCAGCAACCCGTATGTGGCGGGCACCTGAAACACCATGGCGTGAAACTTGCTTGCCATCGCAGCGTCGACGGGCACTCCGCCCGCCAAGGTCTGCAAACCTGAATCCACATGCTCCCAATACCCTCCTTCCAGACAGCCTGCACGAGCACCCATGGCACAGCCGCCGCACCACTGAACACCGTGGTTCGCGCGCAACTGCCCTGCACCACGCGCGCCAGCAGCAACCGCCGACGCGCCCAGGAGCTGGCCTGGCAGTGGGTGGCTGCCAAGTGGCCGCGGCTGATGCCCTTGCCGCGGGACATGGAGCATTCCCATATCGAACGCATGCTGCACGACCATGCCCTGCGGGTGTCGACCTCCAGCGACGGCGCTACCTGGACTCTGTCGGTCGCCCATGGCGAGCGGCGCAGCCAGCGCGTCTGGACCACGCGCCTCCAGGTAACGGACACGGGCCACGCGGATGTGCTGGAGGTGCAGACCTCGTGCTCCGAGTCGAGCCAGACACCGCTGATCGTGGCGCCTCCGAAGATATTGGGCGCCTGGGTCGAGCAGCTCGCGCTGGACGACGGCGGGTTTGCGGTCCTGAGCGAACCCCGCCACGTACGCGAACTGACTCAACTCGACGCCTTCTGCGCCCACGTCTTGTCAGACCGGCGCAATCTGCCGGTGATCGCCCTCACCCACAAGGCGCAGTCGCGCCACTTCGGCGTGGACCCGGTCGGCCTGGCACTGGCAGTACGCGGACTGGCGCATGTTGCCTGCCTCTCGCCCGAAGTGGCGGCGTCAGTTCCTGCCATGCTGGGCCAAGGCTCCGCCGTGGTGCATGGCACGGCCCGCATTTTTGCCCCCGGGTTTCACGCACGCTCCCCCGATGAGCGACACCCTCTGGTGCGGGACACCCACGCGCAGGCCTCCGGCACCACGGACGATCCCGGCAGTTTCCGGCGCAAGTTGTGCAGACATATCTGCGCCATGAGTGTGGCGGGATCCCGTTAACTCGCCAAGCCCAGTCGCTGACGCCGGCTACAAGGCACCTGGCCAAGGCCCACCAGCCGGCGCTTCTGGCTGCGTTCGGGCCGGGAAATCGTGTAACACTGGCGCGTATGCGTCTCCACCTCCCGCGAATCCTGAACCGATGGCACCCAGCGGGTGCCTGGAACTTGGCTGCGGCCTTGGCCTGCCTCGCCCTGGGGCTTGGCGTGGCGGCCCCTACGCTGGCGCAAGACTCCGCTGTACCGGCCAGCTCCGGCAGTGATACCGCACAAGGTTTTGCCTCCGTCTGGCGCATGCGCGGCGCGGTCAGCGCCACCGCCGCGGACGGCAGGCGCGTGCGCCTGTTGCGCGAGGGCGACCGTGTTTTCGTGGGGGAGCGCGTCAGCGCCGCCGCCAGCTCCGAAGCCGTGTTGCGCACCGAAGATGCCGGCCTCCTCGCGGTGCGGCCCGGGGGCGAGTTTCTGGCCGAACGTTACGCCGCCGAAGGTCGTGCGACCGACCACCTCAGCCTGCGTATTTTCATGGGCTCGGTGCGTTTGATCACCGGCTGGATCGCGTACTCGAACCGGGCTGGCTACCGGGTGCTCACACCCTCGGCCACCATCGGCATTCGCGGCACCGACCATGAGCCCTTCGTGCTGACCCCGGAGCTGGCGGACCGGTCCGCGCAGCCCGCGGGGACCTACGACAAGGTCAACCGCGGCGGGACCACCCTCGACATGAACGGCAACCGCATCGACATTGACGCTGGCAAGGTCGGTTTTGCGCGTACAGGCCGTGCGCCGGTGGCGCGTTCCCTGTTGACCATCCTGCTGCCGGTGCTGCTGGACCGGGTGCCGGACTTCTTTGTTCCCGGCGAGTTCGATACCGAACTCGACCAGCTGTCGCTGCGCTCCGAAGAGGAATCTCGCAGGCTGCTGGAAGAGCGGCGCCAGGCCACGGGCAGTGTGGGCGCAGCCAGCCCGCCGCCTGCGGCCAGCGCCGACCAGACCGCCGGGGCCGTGCCGTTGGCGACGCTGCCACCGGCCACTACGCGGTCGGGCCCCGGCGGTACCAACGTGTGCGGCGCCAACGCAGTGGCGCGCAGCTGGCTTACGCAATTCGACCGGGCCATCGTCCGGCGCGACGCACCAGCGGTGCTGCAGTTGTTTGCGGTCGATGCCCAGATCAACGCCA
>JAYVRP010000239.1:0-7380 GCA_043776215.1 Rhodoferax sp.
GATGGTGCCGCTGGCTTATGGCGATCTGCCGCCGGCGCCGCGTTCGACCCGTTGCCTGGTGCTGCACACGGCCGTGGTCCGTCATTTGGGTGGCGCGTCGTTGCTGTCGTGCGGGGTCGAGGCCGACGGCAGGTTTGCGTTTGGCTTGCGTGTCTTTGTGCCGCCGGGCCCGGGCCCATTTCCGGTGTTGCTGAATGGGGATGCCTGCTGGCACTACGCCGGCGACGAGGTGCTGGCAACCGTGCTGGGCCGTGGCATGGCCTTCGCGCAATTCAACCGGGTCGAGGTTGCGCCCGACCCGGCGCCGGGTCAAGCCGACCTGCCATCCGGTGCGCACCGCCTGTTCCCGGAGCAGAACTGCGGTGCCCTGGCTGCCTGGGCCTGGGCCTACCATCGGGCAGTCGATGCGCTCCTGCAACTGAAAGGGGTGGACCCGGCACGCCTGGCCGTGGTCGGGCATTCGCGCGGTGGCAAGGCCGCCCTGCTGGCCGGCGCCACGGACGAACGTATTGCATTGACGAGCGCCAACAACTCCGGCGCCGGCGGGGCGGGCTGCTTTCGCTGGCAAGGCCCGGGCGCCGAAACGCTGGCCGACATTACAACGGCCTTCCCGCATTGGTTCGGCCCGCGCCTTGCGCAGTTCGCAGGCAGGGAGTGGGACCTACCTTTCGACCAGCATTTCCTCAAGGCACTGGTGGCGCCGCGCGCCCTGCTTACCACCGAAGCGCTGGAGGACCACTGGGCCAATCCGCAAGGGACCTGGCGCACCCACCTTGCGGCGAGAGAGGTCTACACATTGCTGGGTGCCCGTGATGCCATCGCCGTCCTGTTTCGCGACGGCGGGCATGACCATCGCCTGGCAGACTGGCTGAGCGTGCTGGACTTCTGCGACTTTGCTTTTCGTGGCGGGGCGCGCGCGCCGGCGCTGGACCGTGACCCGTTCCCGGACCTGCCTGGCGCCACTACCCGGGTCGCGCGTCGACTTTCAGCGAGTCCTGAAGCGCAAGCACCCGCTGCACGTTGATCTCCAGCTCGCGCATCTGGTGGCTATCGAGCGCTGCCACGCCGGCACGGCAAACCGCCGTGGCGAACAGCCCTTCGCGCTGGCGCAGGTGCTTGAAGAAGCGGATGCTCACGTCGAGATGCTGGTTCGAAAACGCCAGCACCGGCGTCAGACGGGTATGCAGATCACGTGCCGCGCCGTGCAGGCCTGCCGCAAACGGGCGAAAAATTTCGACGTAAACGGCGTCCATCGCGGTCGGTATGAAGGCGTGCACACCGCGGTGCAGGGCTTCCATCATCTGGGCCGCCGCCCAGCCGCCGCTCACGTGCAGCTGACCCTGTGTGGCCGCCAGCACCGCGCTGTATTTCGGCCCGGGCAAGGCGACTTCGATCTTCAGGCAGCGCAACGCCGGAATGTGTTCGCGCAGCAGCAGGATGTCGGCCAACGGCAGGCCGGGGCCAGCAAAGTCCAGGTCCTGCACCATGAGCATCGCGGGGCCGGCCTCCACCAGTGCTTGCATCTGCGCCACGAGTGCCCGGCCCCGCAAGCCGTCCGGCACCTGGCACAACATGGCCGGTGCGCCGAGTTCGCGCGCCATCGTCGCCAGGGCCACACGATCGGCCTGCCGGGCGCTGCTGCAGCCCACAATGACAGGTACACGGCCGGCCACGTGTTGCACAAAGGTCCGGGCCACCAGGCGCTTTTCGACGCCATCGAGGCTGCCGGTTTCACCCGCCACGGCCAGCACGAGCATGCCCGCCACACCGGCCGCCAGGGCCGCGTCCGTGGACCGGCGGATACCCTCGACATCGATGAAGCCGTCCGCCAGAAACGGCGTGTTCATGCTGGGCACGATGCCGCGCATGCCCAGGGCGCCGGTGTCCGGGTGAGTCCGCATGGCCGTTACTTCGGAACGCCGTACCCCATGGTCTGCGGCAACCACAACACGATCTGCGGGAACACCGTCATGGCCAGCAGCAGCAGCAGCAGCATCACGAGGAAGGGCCAGCCTTCTTTCATCATCTCGCCAATCGGGATGCCGGTGAGTGCCTTGGTCACAAACAGCAACATGCCAAACGGCGGGTGGATCAGGCCGATCATCATGTTCAGCACGACCAGCACGCCGAAATGCACCAGGTCGATACCCAGCAGCCTGGCGGCTGGCAGCAACATGGGAACGAACACCAGCAGCAGCACCGACACATCGAGGAAACACCCCAGCACCAGGAACATCACGTTGACCAGCAGCAGAAACTTGATTTGCGACAGGTGCATGTTCTCCACCCAGTGCGCCATCGCCTGCGGCACACCTTCAGCGGTGAACGCGTAGTTCAGGATGAAGGAGCCCGCCAGGATGATGGTGATCACTGCACTGCCGCGTGTGGACTCCAGCACCACGCCCCAGAAACTCCGCCACGTCAGTGCGCGGAAAAATACGGTCGCCAGGATCAGCGAATGCAGCGCCGCCACGGCTGCGGCTTCGGTGGGTGTGAACACGCCGGAATAGATGCCGCCCAGCAGCACGACCGGCATGGACAGCGGCAAGGCGCCGCGAAAGATCAGGCCGGCCCATTCGGAGCGCGGCACCGGGTCGTCGCGGGGCATGTCGCGTTTCACCGCAATGATGTGCACGACACCCATCATCAGGCCCGCCATCAGGAAACCGGGCACAACCCCGCCCAGGAACAGGGCACCCACCGATGCGCCCGACACCAGCGCGTAGATCACCATCGGGATCGAGGGTGGGATGATCGGCCCAAGGGTGGCACTGGCCACCACCACGGCGCCGGCAAAGCCGCGCGTGTACTCTGGCTTCTTGAGCATCTGGCGGATCGTCACCAGGCCTGGACCTGCCGCGTCGGCAATTGCGCTGCCGCTCATGCCCGAGAAGATCACGCTGACCAGGATATCCACCTGCGCCAACCCGCCACGCATGCGCCCGACCAGGATGCGGCAGAAGTCGAAGATGCGTTCACTCACGGTACCGGCGTTCATGATGTTGGCGGCGAACACGAACAGCGGCACCGCCAACAGCACATAACTGTTGTACAGGCCATTGCCAACCTGTTCGGCCACCAGGCCCACGTCCTGCCCCTTGACCAGCAGGTAGGCAATGCCGGAGGCCAGCATCGAAAAGCCGATCGGCATGCGCAACAACATGCCGCCAACCAGGACACACACCAGCACGAGTATTCCAGTGTTCATTGGAGGTTCGATCAACCGCTCATACGCGCAGTTCCGCTTCCAGGCCTACGCCCCTGAACGCACTCCAGATCGCCAGCACAGCACGCACGACCAGCGCCACCATCAGGAAGACGAATGGAAGAAACACCCACATGAATGGCAGGTTGAGCACGGGTGTGCCTTCACGCGCCATGAAACGCACGTAGTCCCAGGTGGCAGGCAATGCCGCCAGTGCCAAGCCGCCAACCAGCAGGTTGCCGACGATCTGCATCCCCTGGCGCGTACGCCGGTTGACACTGTTCCACAGCAGATCGAACACCACATGTTCGCGCTCGGGCACGATGGCCGCACAGCCCCACAGGATCACCCACACATACAGGATCACGGCCGCCTCGTCGGTCCAGGCCATCGGCTTGTTGAATACGAACCGCGCCGTGATCTGCACCACGAATACCACGAACAGGGTCAGGAAAAGACCGCCACCCAGAATATTGGCGGCGGTTTTCAGCCATCGGATCAAGGCTACTTGACCGCGTTGACGCGTTCCACCAGGCCCTTGGGCCAAACCTTCGCGTATTCCGAGTTCTGGTAGGCCGCCTGCACCGTCTTGCGAAAGGCTTCCACATCGGGCGTGGTGACTGTCAGGCCTTCCTTCTTGAAAAAGTCGACCAGTTGCGCCTCTTCCTTGATGCGGTTCTCGTTGTTGTAGGACACGGCGGCCTGGGCTGCCGCGCTGACCTTCTGCTTCTGGGCCGCATTCATGGCGTTCCAGCTCTTGGTCGAGATGGCGATGAAGATGCCATCGGTCAGGTGGCTGGTCATCACGATCTGCTTGGTGACCTCGTAGAACTTGGCCGCGCGGACCGAGGGCAGCGGGTTGTCCTGCCCGTCGATGGTGCCGGTCTTCAAGCCCAGGTAGACCTCGCCGAAAGCCAGCGGCGTGGGTGTGGCCCCGAGCGCCTCACCCAGGAACAACCACTCCTTGGAACCCGGCATGCGCAGCTTGACGCCCTTGAGGTCGGCCGGCGTCTTGACCGCCTTCACCTCGCGCAGGTTGACCTGGCGGCTACCGAGGTAACCGATGGCCAGCACCTGCACGTCCATCTTCTCGGCCACGGCCTTGTACATCTCGGCACCGATCGGGCCATTGAAGACCTTCTGCTGGTGGTCGGGGTCGCGGATCAGGTAACCGGCGGTGAAGATCGAATACTCGGGCAGGATCTTGGCGATGTCCTGGGCCGAGATCGCGGCCAGTTCCAGATTGCCGCGCGCCATGGCGGCCGGTTCGGTGCCCTGCTTGAACAGGCTGCCGTTCAGGTTGATCTGCACATCGAACTCACCAGGTGCGCTTTTGTCGAGCGACTCCTTGAACACGGTCCACATCTTGCCGTGCCAGTCGTCCGGCACGGCAGGCGTGGAGATGCGCAATACGGTCTTGGTCTGGGCCATCGCCGGCCAAGCCGTGGCGCCCAGGGCGGCGGCGGCGCCCAGCAGCGTGCGCCGGCGCAGGGAGGTGGTGGTGGAATCGGTCATGGTGGAGTCTCCTCAAAAATAAGAAATCAGATGTGGGCGAGTTGTGCACCTATGGCACGATACCCGGAGCGGACGGTTTGCGCCTCAGTGTTATCCAGCAGCGACAGCGGGGCCCGCACATGGAGCCACGCGTCGTCGCCGGTCTGTTCGGCCAGCATGGTTTTGTAGACGCTGACAAAGGGCATGGCCGGTACCACGCTGAGCAGCGCCAGCAGGTCCAGCACGAGTTTCTCGTCGGCAGCACTGAACTGGGTCGGGGCGTCGATGATGCGCAGCATCAGGCGGGGCGCGATATTGGCCAGGCCATTGATCGACCCTGAACCTCCTGCCCGCATGGTTGCAGCCACGTATTGCTCGGCGCCTGTCAGGACCGATAGCGCGGGAAAGGCATGCGCCAGTGCCAGCCCGTGTTCCAGGTCTCCACTGCTGTCCTTGATGCCGATGACCTGGCCCGGATGGCGTGCAGCAAGTGTGGCCACGTTCGCGTGGCTGAACGACACGCTGCTCAGCCCGGGGATGTGGTAGAGCAAGAGCTTGAGCTGCGCGTCATCGATGCCTCGCACGACCTGCGACACGGCCTCGATGATTCCTGCATCGCGCGGGTTGCGGAAGTAGAACGGCGGCATGAACATCTGCCGGTGGCAGCCCAGGCGTGCAGCGTGGCGCCCCAGTTCGATGGCATCGGGGAGCGCGCAGGCGCTGGTGGTGACGATCACCTGGTCGGGCCGGATGCCGGCGGCCAACACCGCCTCCAGCAGGCCCTTGCGTTCGGTGCTGCTGAATGCCGGGCCTTCGCCGGTGGTGCCGAAGAGTGTCACGCCGTCGCAACCGGCCTCGAGCATGTGCCTGGCATGGGTGATGGCGCGTGGCGTGTCGAGTGCGCCAGCGGCAGTGACCGGGATCAGCATGGCGGGCCAGAGCCCGTGGATGTCTTGGTTCAAGTGGTTTCCTTTTCCTCGAATGGGGTGGGGTTTGGGGCAGTCCCTGCGCCTTGCGGACTGCGGTGGCGATCACCTTCGGGTGGCCAGGCGGCGCTCACTGGGTGTGCAGAAAGCGGAGGCGACCATTCGGCGCGTACCTGCTCCAGCGGGGCGGTCAAGACGCGGTCGCATGCGCTGTGGATGTGTGCATGCAGGAGTTCGCAGGCTCGGGTGGCGTCGCGCGCCTGCAGCGCCATGATGAACTCCAGATGTTCCTGCATGGCGGGGATCAGCCGTGCCGGTGTGATCACGCTGTGTTCCAGCTTGATCAGGCGCACGCGCAGCGAGTTGACCCGGTACAGCTCGGACACGATGTCGTTGCCCAGGGCGTCGACCATGCGGTCGTGCAGGCCCCAGTCGATGGCTTGTGCGTCGTCCAGCAATCGGGGGTCGGCGGGGGTTGCCGTGGCGCGGTGCAGGATCTCGCGGTGGCCAGCCTCGATGGCATCGAGCTCTGCCGAACTCGCGCTGTGCGTGAAGTGTTGGATCGCCTCGCGTTCGATCATGGCGCGCACCTGGAACGCATTGCGGATCAGTTTGAGGTCGACGTGGGCGATCTGCAGGCCACGTTGGGGCACGGTCTTGACCAGGCCACCGGCTTCCAGGCGCGGAATCATCTCGCGCACGGCGCCCAGGGGCATGTCCAGCAAGGTCATCAACTCGCGCTGCGAGATGAATTGCCCGCTGCGGATGCCGCCGCTGAGAATCTGCTGGGTGAAGCCCTGGTAGGCGCGCGCGCGCTGGCTGATGGGCGGGGTCTCGTGCGTGTTCGCGCGTGGACTGGTGCTGCGCACGGTGCCACTCATGCCCGCACCACTCCCTTCTTGAGCAGGATGTTGCCGTAGGTACGGGTCTCCCCAGTCGCGACGATCGCAAACGCCCGCGCCGCACGTTCGTAGAAAGCAAAACGTTCCAGCGCGGCAGAGGGCGCGCACGCATGGGCCTGCAACACGGTGTCGAACTCCACCACGACCGGCGGGCGCGCATCGGCATCACCCACCACCTGCATGGTGAGCGCCGCGTGCGGCACAAAATCGTCCAGCGGTAAAACGCCCAGCACCACGTGCAACACATCGGGTGCGCTGCAGCCAGGCAGCTGGACCAACCGCCGGGCATGGGTCGCGGCCGGAAAATTGGCATCGGCCAGCACCAGTTCGTCGCCATGCCCCATGCTGGCCAGCACATGCAGCAAGTCGGGCGACAACAAGGGAGAGATGCCTTTGAGCATGAAACAAAGCCAGGCCGGAGACCGGAGAAGCGTCATTGACGGACTGACATGTTAGTTCTACCATCAGTCGCATGTCTACCCGTGCTAACCCTTATTGGCTTCGTGAAGTTCTGCGGAGAAGCGTGTGACTCCGGGCGCCTTTGTCTCAGGTACTCCAGTGCCGGCCGACCGCTTGGGCGTGTTGAATGAGGTCGTCGACTGGCGGGCGGTGCGTGCGCAGTTGCCAGCGCTGCTGGCCCGTGACGGGTATGTCCTTCTGCGTGGCGCCCTGCAGCGCGAGCAGGTGCTGCAGGCGCGGCGCGAAGTGCTGGAATGCCTGGCGGGCGTAGGCGAGATCGCCGAGCCGATCGACGGCGCAGTGGCTACCGGCAGCAGCCGGCGCGCAGAGTTGCACCCGGACCTCGGAGCGTTCTGGCGCAGCGTTTGCGAGTCGCCACGCCTGCGCGCCGCCT
>JAYVRP010000240.1:0-2270 GCA_043776215.1 Rhodoferax sp.
CCTTGCGCAGTTCCACCCGAATCTCGCCACTCCTGCCATCCGGAAACGCGTGCTTGAGACAATTGGAAATCAATTCGTTGACCAGCAATCCGCACGGAACGGCCTGGTCCATGCCGACTTGCACCGGGTCCAGGTCGAGCTGCAGGTGCAGCGGGCCTGCGGGCCTTGCGCCGGTGCGCAAGGACTGGGTCGCCAGACGCCGCAGGTAGTCCGACAGGTCCAGGTCCGCCATGCTGGCAGGCCCGTACAAGGTTTCGTGCAGCAAGCCCATCGCCTGGATACGGCCCTGCATGTCGCGCAACACCGTCTGTGTTGCGTCTGGCGTGGCGCGGGCAGACTCCAGACGCAGCAGGCTGCTGATGACCTGCAGGTTGTTCTTCACCCGGTGGTGCACTTCCTTGAGCAAGACCTCCTTCTCGCGCACCATCTGGCGCAAACGGGCCTCCGCCTGCACGCGTTCGATGTCGGATGCGATGGCCTCAAGAGCATAAGAAATATCCAGCCCGATTTCTTCCAGCACAGCGCACTCGGCTGGCGTGAAGTGGCCGGGTTCCGACGCGTACAGGCTCCACACACCGACGCGTTCACGGCCGCGCCCGAAGGCTACACCGGCGAATGATCGATAACCGCGTTGCAGGGCCGCGTCACGCCACAGCAACATCTGCGGGTCAAGAGCGATGTCGGTCGAGGACCACACGCCACCGTGGCGCAGCGCGAGCGCGGCGGGCCATGCGTGTGCTTCCAATGTGTTGATCGGGCTGACCAGGTCCCGGGTATAACCGTCTTCGTAGCCCGCGAACGTCACCGCGAGCATCGTCTGGGTCTGCGGGTTGGCGACCCCGATCCACGCCATGCGGAATTCGCCCTCGCGCACGGAGACCTCGCAAATCGCCTTGAAAAGTGCAGATTCGTCCTTGCTGCGCAAGATGGCCTGGTTGACCTTGCTGCGCAGCGCGTACAGCCGCGTGATGTTGCGCAGGGCTTCTTCCGCCGTCTTGCGGGCGCTGATGTCGGCCCGCACACCGACCATGCGCAGCTCCTTGCCGGAGGCATCACGCTCCAGCGTGCGACCGCGGATCCAGACCCAGCGGTAGGCACCATCGGCGTGGCGCAGGCGATATTCGTAGTCATAGCTGCCCGAGGTGGAGCCCAATGCGGTGGAAATTACTTTCTGCACGCGCTCCAGGTCATCGGGGTGGCAACGCTCCAGCCAGACCTGCCGGTCGATCGGCCCTTCGCGCGGCGGGTAACCGAGCATGGTGTCGTAGCTGGCCCAGCCATACGCCTGATCGGCAGGAAGGTCCCACTCCCACACGCCGATATCGGCCACCTGCATGGTCAGTTCGAGGCGCTTGCCGGCGGCGCCCGCGCGCCTGGGAACTGGTCAGCAATGCCGCCATGCCCATCAGGCCGAGAGAGGTCACCAGCCACACCGCCATCGCGACTGCAGCCCACTTACGCCACCGAGCTGCCTTCGCCCAGGGACATGGTGTTCCACAACTTGTCGAAAAACTCCGGCTCGATGGCTGCAACCAACACCCCGTCAAAGGTGTCATCCGCCCGGCGCAGAGGTACCGAGGTGGCGATCCGCCAGTTGCCGTTGGTCGAACTGCGCGCCGGTTTGTCGATGTAAAAGGTCGTGTGCGGCTGCGCCAGGTAAATCCGGAAATAGGCCCGTTCAGCCACGGAGCGCCCCACACTTGCGCCATTGGTGTCATGCAGGATGTCGCCCTTCGCGTCTGCGATCCAGACGCTGCGCACATAGGGCAACGCCGCCGATTTCCGCTGGATCAGACTGCGCACTGCCGGTGGGTGCGGGGGCCCCGCCTGGGCCAGCACCTGGTAGTCGCCGGCGGTCATTTCCAGGCCCAACGCAACGGTCTGGATGGTGCGCGTGGTCTGTTCTTCGATGGCACGCGTCACGGTGTCGAGTCTGCGTTCCCGGGACGCGATCTCCTCGCCGCGCAGAAACACCAGCGCGGCGACGGTGAGCAGACCCGAGACCAGGATGAATGCCGCCGCCAGCAGGAATTGCGACTGGCGCAAGGCAGCATCCAAAAGCTGCCGGGGTGTCCATCGGGCCACCGTCGGCAGTGCATCGCGCAGGCGCTCAGCTTGTGTCACGCGGGAATGGGGCCAGGGTGCAGGTCGTGCCGCATTTGCGCTGCTATCTCGAACGAACGCAGACGCTGGGTGTGGTCGAAGGTCTGCGAGGCAATCATGAGTTCATCGGCTCCTGTGCGGGCGATGAAGGCGTCGAGCTGGGTGCG
>JAYVRP010000241.1:0-2269 GCA_043776215.1 Rhodoferax sp.
TGACAGGCTGAGCGCGTCACTGTCTCGGTATCCCAATGCCGCGCATTGGTGCCTCAGTGACTGCACGACTGTGGCGCAACCCTCGCCCGGATATTTCACGAGCGAAGCACCGGACGAGCTCGCGGTGCGTTTTGGGCTGTTCAGCAGGAGATCAAAGGCGCCGTAGAGGCCATGGCTGAGTTGTCCATTCTTCGGCGAAGCGGTCGAGCTTGTATTGGCACTTTTGGTTCGACGACGACGGGTTGCGGTCCTCGAGTACCTGTGCAGCGCGATGCGCCTGGACGATGGCGGTATCGAGATCCTCGTTCTCGCGCAACAGCGCCGCCACGTCGACCGGTGCCTCCAGGTCGATGATCCACTGGGGCACCCGCACGGCCCTTCCCTACTCGTCGATGTGCGCCACCTGCATGAGCTTCTTGCTCAGATAGAACGGCGTGCGCTGGCTGTCGAGGAACCCCGAGATGCGCCCGCCTCGCAGGAAGCTGATGGTCTCGAACTTCTGGATGGCAGCGTTCATCGCGTAGAAGCTGCTCGTGTGCAGTTCGAAGGCGCTGAGCGAGCGGATGCCGGGCACGAAGAACAGGAAGCGACCACTGAGGTTGCACTGGCCGGCCTGGTACTCGCGGCAACTTTCCGGCTCGCAGACTCCGCCGTTGTCCTCGCGCAGCACGGTCTTGCGGCCACCGAACAGCCGCAGCGCCCGCTTGCCGCCGGTGTCCAGCGGCACGGGCGCATGGCACTTGCAGTGGCGCACCCGCCCGTCGGGCGAGTACTCGGACCAAAAACGGCGCTCGCTCGCGCCCCAGGCCGCCAGTTCACGGGGCATCACCGTCTGCCAATGATCAGACGGGAACACCATCGGGAAGTGGTACCGGTGCCGCCCCTCGCCACGGTCCTCGCCGTGGGTGTCGATCAGTTGCTGAGCCAGCGCCGGATTGCCGAAGTCCTGCGACCGCACGGTGAACCACGCCACGATGCGTGGCACGAGCGGGTTGCGAAGTTCGGGCAGGGCCTCGGCCAGCGATCTTTCGACCTGATCGAACGACTCTCCGGCAGCGACACCGCGCTCGTAGATTCCGCAGGCGCGCGGCCGCTCGGCAGCAGTGCGCGCGAGAACCTTGATACCCGCGCGAATTTTCCCTGCAGTGGGGATGCGGGCGGGTGATTGTCCGAGGACAGTGGCGATGGAAGACGGACCGCCGTGAACAGTAACGATGGCGTTTGCCATGGGGTGCTCCTTCATGAATCGGGTGAGGATTCATGCTCTCGCGGGCGGGGGTCGCGTCAAGGGCTGGCCGCCGCCACAGCGCATCGATCAACTCGGTTTCCGCGCCCTGCCGCTTCTACAAAAAATGCGCGGCCAATGAAGGTGCCGCTTCGCCTTCTATCGCCTCTATCGCGCGCCGCCGGCATGTGCTCCCGGCGAGGCGTGCGCCGTTCCCGCCGTTCGGCGCCGCCAGCGCGTCATCCTCTGGGTTGTGGCTGCACTTGCAGCGATATTGAAGGCCTTCCTTTTGTACGCGCCTCTCTCCTACTGAAGGTTCTGCGATGAACAAAGCTTTCCCACGCCAGCTTGCCGCCGTGACAACCGCGTCCACATGATCTGGTGGAAGCCGGACCGCCACGCTGGATGTGACCAACGTGGACTGCGCCGTATGCCCGATCCCGGTCCGCAAGGCGCTGGAGAAAGTGCCCGGCGTCGACTTCGCCCAGGTCGACTTCAAGAGCAAGCGTGAGGTGGTGGCCTTCGATCCCGAGAAGACGGCGCCCGAGGCGTTGACGAAGGCGACTGCGGATGCAGGCTTCCCTTCGTCAGTGAAACAACTCCCGTGACATGAAAACAGTCACCTCGCAATCGACTCTCATCTGCTCCAAGTGCAGCCACGTGAAGCAGGAATCGATGCCGACCGACGCGTTTCAATCAATGGTTCTGCGAGCGCACGCCCTGCCGATCTGTCCTGCGCCAGAAGTTGGGTGACTGCTGCGTGTTCTGCTCCTACGGCACCAACAAGTGTCCGCCGATACAGGCTGGCACAGCCACTTGCTGCTCGAACTGATGGTCACAACGTCCGTGTCGCCGATCGCCACCGCTTTTGCCGCTTGCCGCTTGCCGCGACGACGCCAGGTGACCGTGTCATTGGTCGGGCTTTTCGGCGGGCTCCGGCGCGACACCCACCAAACCACGACGAACGACACCGCGACCGCCACCGCCCACAGAGTGAAGATGGTGTTCGCCAGCTCCAGCGATACCCAGCGCCGGGCGATGTAC
>JAYVRP010000242.1:0-2264 GCA_043776215.1 Rhodoferax sp.
CGGCGCGTTGCAGCAATTGACGATTTACCTTTAACCCACCCACCGTATGCAGATCAACAAGCTCACTCTTGCAGGCGCCGTGGCGCTGCTCGCCGGAACGACCAGCGCATGGCTGGCCCTGGCACAGACAACACCTACCGGCGGCGCCGCAGTGTCGGCCGCCGCCATCGCGCAGGCCGACGGCGTGCCCGTAGCCACCGTACCCGGCATGCCAGCGGTGGCCGACCGCAACAACCTGTACCGCGAAACGGCTGCCGGGCGCTTCAGCCCGGCAGTGGCCGGCTCCCTGGAGCGGGTGTACGTGCCCAACCGCTCGGCCAACACGGTCTCGGTGATCGACCCGGCCACGCTCAAGGTGGTGGACACCTTCAAGGTGGGAGTCAATCCGCAGCACGTGGTGCCTTCGTGGGACCTGAAGACGCTGTGGGTGGCCAACAACGCCGAAGGCCGCAAGGACGGCAGCCTGACACCGGTGGACCCCAAGACCGGCAAGCCCGGCAAGATGGTGATGGTGGACGACCCCTACAACATGTACTGGTCCCCGGACGGCAAATACGCCATTGTGGTGGCCGAGGCCCACAAGCGGCTCGACTTCCGCGACGTGGCCAGCATGGAACTGAAGTTCTCGATCGCCGTGCCCAAGTGTGCGGGTATCAACCACGCCGACTTCTCCATCGATGGCAAATTTGCGTTGTTCACCTGCGAGTTCACCGGCGCGGTCAGCAAGATTGACCTGGTCAACCACAGCGTGGCCGGCATGCTCAACCTGAGCCAGTACTATGCCCGCCCCGACGCCCTGGCGCTGATCGCCAAGCCGGGCAAGAAACCCACCAGGATTCCAGACCCCGGGCAACCCGGCAACGAGATCTGCACCACCCCCGGCATGCCGCAGGACGTGCGGGTGTCGCCCGACGGCAAGACCTTTTTTGTCGCCGACATGATGGCCGATGGTGTGCATGTGGTCGATGGCGAGTCGTTCAAGCAGATCGGTTTCATCCCCACTGGCGCGGGCGCGCACGGCCTGTACCCGAGCCGGGACGGGCGCAGCCTGTACGTGGCCAACCGGGGCGGCAACAAGGTGCGTGGCGACCGTCTTGGCAAGGGCAGTGTCTCGGTAATCGATTTCGCGACCCGCACGGTCACGAAAACCTTTCCGATCCCTGGCGGTGGCAGCCCGGACATGGGCAACGTCAGCGCCGATGGCAAATACATCTGGTTGTCGGGCCGCTACGACGACGTGGTCTACCGCGTGGAAACCACCAGCGGCGCTGTGGATCAGATCAAGGTCGGGCGCGCGCCGCACGGCCTCACCGTCTGGCCGCAGCCGGGGCGGTATTCACTGGGGCATACCGGCAATCTGCGCTGAACCTTGGCTTTTGTGCCGCTCGCGTCACAATACTGTGCTTGTCATTCATTTTCCGTTCGATCTTGTGTGAACCGCATGGGGTCGAGCCTGCCGGGCAGCAGAATTTGTCGACTCCCGCCAGCTTCAGACTCCGGCCTGGATTGAAACGGCTTATTCGAGACGATTGAGAGGAAAAGTGATGGCGCAGGACATACGCTGGAAACAGCGCTTCAACAACTACCTCAAAGCGCTGCAAACGCTGGAAGAAGCATTTGCGCTGACACAATCGCGCGCCTTGTCCAGGCTGGAGCAGCAAGGCCTGATCCAAAGCTTTGAATTCACGCACGAACTGGCCTGGAACGTGCTCAAGGATTATTTGACTGACCAGGGTATTGCTGGTCTGATCGGCTCCAAAGACGCGACTCGCAGTGCGTTCAAAAACGGCCTCATTGCGCAGGGCGACGACTGGATGCGCATGATTGCCGACCGCAACCTGACCTCCCACACCTACGATCAAGCTACCGCACAAGGTATTGTGGACAATATTCTTGCCCGGTACTATCCCGCCTTCAAAGCCTTGGCAAGTACATTCATGACGCGTTACCAGCAATCTGACGCTAGCCCATGAGCAGTTGGGCCACCCCCGAGGCGTATGGCGCGGCGTGCAGCGCCCAGCTCGCCCAGCTCGCAGGGCTGTCCGAGGCAACTGTCAATCACATCATTGGTGTGCTGGCACGTTTTGGTGCGGTTGACAAGGCGGTGCTTTACGGGTCCCGCGCCGTGGGCACCTACCGGGCCGGGTCTGACATCGACCTCACGCTGATGGGACCTTCACTCAGTGCCGATCTGCTCGGCTCCATTGCCAGCGAACTGGACGACTCACCGCTGCCCTACACCATCGATCTGTCAGTTTTTGAGC
>JAYVRP010000243.1:0-2262 GCA_043776215.1 Rhodoferax sp.
GACTCCGGCAACAGCCCGCTGATGGCAAGCGAAGTAACGCTCTTGCCGGAGCCGGACTCTCCGACGATACCAAGCACCTGGTTGGCATCGACATCGAAATCGATGCCGCGCACCGCCGGAATCGGACGGCCCGATCCGGTGAAAGTAACCGTCAGCCCACGAACACGCAGTGTCAACGCAATCCCATGGTGCGAAAGACCGGCATGTTGTCGATTTCGCGCGTGATGCCGCCTACGTTCTTGGCTGCGACGATGAGACCGATGTCGTAGGTGTTGGTGGGAATCGCGAATGCCGACTCCACCAGCACCTGGTTCAGGTTGTCATAGGACGCTTTGACATCGGCTGCCGAGCCAAAGGTCTTGTTGACCCGGTCGATCGCCTGCACGTAGGCGGGATGCGGGTGCGGATCTTTCAGCACCGGATTGGCCGAGGTGCGATAGATGCTGTTGGTGGTGACACGCGTGGGGAACTTTTGGATGTTGCCTATGCCCCCAAACAGGGCAAAGAAGTTGCCGGCCAGCAGCGCAGTGGTGAACTCGGGCGTGCCCAGAGCGTCGAGTTCAACCGCGACACCCACCTTGGCAAGCGTACTTTGCACCACTTGCGTGATGGCCATCGACGACGGATTGCCCGCATCGACCATGATCTTCCAGCCATTCATTTCCGCTTGCGACAGTCCGGACTCCTTAAGCAGCGCACGACCCTTATCCAAGTCGAATGCGTAGCGCGTGTTATAGCCCTTGTCTGCTGCGGGACTCGCTGGCGCCCACGGCAAGGCAGTAATCTCGCCGAGCCCCGCATAACCGACCTGCAGGATGGCCTGGCGGTCCATCAGAAAATTGAAGGCCTGGCGGAACTTGGCGTTGCGGAACGGCCCGCGCGTGCTGTTGATGCGAAACACCTGCACCAGAGGCCCAGGTCCCTGCACCAACTGGTAACCGGCAGCCCGCAATCGCAGGGCGGAACGCGAATCGCCACCGTAAATCATGTCGGTGCCGCCGGACTCCAGTGCCGCATTCGCTGACTGGTTGTCACTGAAGAAGGTCAACTCCACTTCGTTCAATATGGGTTTCTCGGCGCGCCAGTATTTAGGGTTGACCACCATGCGCACACGCTGACCCAGCACGCGTTCGGCCAGCATGTAGGGGCCGGTGCCGGCCGGTTTGGCCTCTACATCAGCGATGCCGGCGGGGTCAATTGGCGAGATGAACTGCAGCAGGTCGGTGATCTGCTTTTCGGGCATCGGGCTGCTGAAGTTGAGCCGTATGGTGTAGGGGTCCACCACGGTCCAATCCTTCACGGTGGCCATCGTGGCAAACAGGTTCTTGCCTAGTTTGGGGTCAGCCGCTTTCTTCAGCGTGGCCGACACCGCCTCGGCATTCATGGGCGCACCACTGTGGAACGCCACATCGCGGCGAAGCGTCAAAGTGACAGAGGTATTGCCCGCGCCAACCGTCCACGCCGACGCCAGGCTCGGTACGGCCTGCCCATCGGCCGTATATTCAATCAGGCTGTCATACAGGCTCTTGATCAGCGGGAAGTTCTGCGAGGAGAACTGCGCCGGGTCGTAATTCACGACGTCGGCCAGGATGGCGACGCGTAGCTTGCCGCCTTTGAGTGCCTGTGCCTGCGCGCCCAGTGGCGAAACCAGGGCGGTCGCGCCCAGTGCTAACGATGCGACCAATACTGTACGGCGTGGCAGGGTGGGTTGCATGGTGGGAATTCCTCTCAGGGTTGAAAAAAGTTCGACTTCATCATTGCGCCACTACACGCCAGTCGTCAATAGGGTCTAACGGGTACACCGGCCGCGGAATACGGCTCCACGGCAGCCCGAAGACGTCCGATTGACCCGGCCCGGTGGTGTCGCAGCGGATGACCTGCGACGAAATGCTGGCGAAATACTGGAAATTCGACGCCGTCTTGAGCACCGCCATCTTGTATTGCTTCAGGTCGATACCCATGAATTCATACACATCAGGCAGGTTGCCCGCCACACCACGCAACTCGCTCACCAGCAGCGTGACAGGCCCGACCTGGAACACCACCGTGCAACCCATGTCGATGTCGCTCTGGTAGTAATTGCGCAAGGGCACCATGCCCCGGTGTATACGCCCCACTGTGCCGGTGACCGTCAAGGGCTTGAAAAAACGGGTGGCGGTGTGGCCGCCCACCGGCAGCGTCACGGTGGCGCCCTCACCTGCGGCCACCAGCGCGGCCACGGTCTGGGCTTCGATCAGCGGCATCAACACCCGGCTCTGGATG
>JAYVRP010000244.1:0-2262 GCA_043776215.1 Rhodoferax sp.
GTGGGACAAGGCATGGGCACTAGACTTCGAGCCACTCCTTGCGGATCTGGCCGTTGGCGCGCAACTGGTCGGGCGTTCCCTCGAACACGATGCCGCCGTGCCCCATGACCAGGGTGCGGTCCGAGATGGCCATGGCGATCGTGAGTTTCTGCTCGATCAGCAACACGGACACGCCGCGCGCCTTCAAGGTCTGCAGGTATCCACCCACCAACTCGACGATTTTAGGTGCCAGGCCTTCGGTGGGTTCGTCGATGATGATCAGGTCCGGGTCGCCCATGAGGGTGCGGCAAAGTGTCAGCATCTGCTGCTCGCCGCCGGACAGGACACCCGCCTCGGTGTGCTGGCGCTCCTTGAGGCGCGGAAACATCTGGTACATATCGTCGAACGACCAGCGGGTGCCCTCGCCCGCCCGTGAGCCGCCTTTCTTTTGCCCTAGCAGCAGGTTCTGGTGCACCGTGAGGGTGGGAAATATCTCCCGGTTTTCAGGCACGTACCCAATGCCCAGGTGTGCCACTTCATAGGCCTTTTTTCCCTGCAGCGGCGCGCCTTTCCACAAC
Source organism: Rhodoferax sp. (assembly GCA_043776215.1). Lineage (GTDB taxonomy): Bacteria > Pseudomonadota > Gammaproteobacteria > Burkholderiales > Burkholderiaceae_C > CAISIP01. Next base: position 558 of record JAYVRP010000244.1, read on the forward strand.
ATGTTGCCAGTCCACTCGACCAGACCCATGATGGCCTTGGCCGTGGTCGAACGCCCCGAGCCATTGCGACCCAGCAAGGCCACAATCTCGCCAGGCCCGACACCGAAGCCCACGCCATGCAGGACATGGCTCTTGCCATAAAACGCGTGCAAATCCCGGATTTGCAACATGCCTAGTGCCCTCCCGCCTGGCCGTCGGCGACGGGAGAACCCAGGTAGGCCTCCTGCACCCGGGCATTGGCGCGCACGGCGTCCGGCGTGTCATAGGCCAGTACCTCGCCGTACACCACCACGGCGATCCGGTCCGCCAGGCCAAAGACCACCCCCATGTCATGTTCCACCGTGAGCAGGGTCTTGCCTACCGTGACCTCCTTGATCAGATCGATGAAGCGGCTGGTTTCGCTACGGCTCATGCCGGCCGTCGGTTCGTCGAGCAGGATCACGCTGGCGCCTCCAGCGATCGTGATGCCGATCTCCAGCGCGCGCTGCTCGGCATAGGTGAGGTTCATTGCCAGCACGTCGCGTTTCCGGTCCAGGCGGATCTGCGCCATCAAGCCGCTGGCGCGTTCGTTCGCGTCGTCCAGGCCAGCCAGGAATTTCAGGAACGAGTATTTGTAGCCGAGGCTCCAGAGCACTCCGCACCGCAGGTTCTCGAACACGCTGAGTTTGGGGAAGATGTTGGTGATCTGGAAGCTGCGCGACAGGCCGAGCCGGTTGATCTCGAACGGGCGCTTTCCGTCGACACGCTGGCCGTTGAGCAGCACCTGCCCGGAGCTGGGCGCAAAACGGCCACTGATGAGGTTGAACAGGGTCGACTTGCCGGCGCCATTCGGACCGATCACGGCAATGCGCTCGCCGGCCTGGACCGCCAGATTGACGCCCCGGATGATCTCGGTCTTGCCGAAACTCTTGCGCAGGTCTTTGAGTTCCAGCGCCGGGTGGGGATGGACAGTCGCCATTCAGTGTGCCTCCCGCTGCCGGATCTCACTCTCGATGCTTTCCTGGATGGCGCTCCAGCGGCCCGCAAACCGCCTGCGCACCAGCTCGAAGACGGCCCCGCCGGCCAGCATCGACACGGCCGAGCCCAGCCAGCTGCCCACACTCTTGGCATCCAGCCGCAGACCCAGGAACACGAGCTCGCTGCCCTGCCCTGAGCTGAGTTGCAGGTGGTAGACCATCTCGATCATCGACGCCGCCCCCAACAAGGCCAGCAGCAAGCTCAGCGTGAGGCCGGCGTAGGACGCCAGCAAGGGCCGGAGCTTGCCAAACGACGCCACGCGCAGGTTCATCATGATGAGGCTGGCAATGCCGCCTGGCGCATACATGACCATGAAAAGGAACACCAGGCCCAGATACAGCAACCAGGCCTTGGTCACTTCGCTCAGCAACACAAACGCCAGCACCATCAGCACCGCGCCGATGATCGGACCAAAAAAGAACGTGGCGCCGCCCAGGAACGTGAACAGCAGGTACGCGCCAGATCGCGCCGCCCCGACCACCTCAGCGGTGACGATCTCGAATGTCAGCGCCCCCAGGCCGCCAGAGATGCCGGCGAAGAAGCCGGCGATGATGAAGGCAAAATAGCGCACTTTCTGCGTGTCGTACCCAACGAACTCGACCCGCTCCGGGTTGTCGCGCACGGCATTGAGCATGCGACCCAGCGGGGTGCCGGTGAACGCGTACATGGCGGCCACCGCCACAAACGT
>JAYVRP010000245.1:0-2259 GCA_043776215.1 Rhodoferax sp.
CCCTGGTGCCCCTCGCGCACCGGGTAGACACGTTCCAGGTCGCGTCCGTCGCGCCACGGTGTCAGTTCCAGGGGCTGGGCCGCCGTCGCGGGGTGCAGCAAGACCAGGTGCTTGCGCTTCATCAGGTAGCCGGGTTCATCGCGCAAACGTTGTTCGATATGCCCCACTGCGGTCGAACCCGTCGGGTCGGCCACATAAACAACCTGGTCGGCCTGCCGGAAAGCGCGCCGCGCCCAGGACGATGCATCGGCATCTGCCTCGTAGACCAGGTAGTCGAACTGCTTCTCGAGATCATCGTAACGGTCGAGCCCCGGCCAGCCGGACGTCGCCTCCGGATTGAGGCTGCGCTCGGTCTCGGGAGCCACATGGTGCGCGCGACCGATCTTCTGGAATGCACGAGTGAGGCTCGCTGCCACATCCCGGCACGGGGCGCCGGGCGACATCGGTACCACCACGAAAATCTGCGCCTGTCGGCGCTGCACCACCTGGGACGTGTGGCGCAAATGGTTGTAGATGGCCTGGGCAAACACCCGGTTCAGGGGCAATGGGTGCAGCACCAGCAGTTTGTCGAAATCGGCCCGGCTGAGCATGGCCAGGGTGGAGTCCCGCAACGCCGTGATATCTGCCGCGCGCGGTTGCTGCAGGATCATGCCCGCCTCCCCGACACTCTCGCCAGGAAGAATCTCGTTGTACAACTGCAATGCGCCGCCCTTGTCGCGCCGCGACACCCGCAAGCGGCCACTGACGAGGAAAAACATCGTGTTGGCCGAGTCTCCTTCGCGGTACACGATGTCGCCGCCGGGCACAAACTGGACCTTCAACAAATCTGCCAGCGCCACCAACACCAGATCGGGCAGACCACCGAAAACGCCGCTGGCACGCAATACGTCCAGCACACGCTGCTGGTCCGGGGCCGGGGTCTCGATCATGCGGCGGTGTTCCATGGACAACGGGCACTTTTGCCCGGATGCCCGCCCACCAGCCCCCGGCAATTCACCCGGCACGCAGCGGCTCCAGCCTTCGGACGGTCTTGCGCAGCGTCGAAGATGGCGGTCCAACCATGTGTCTCGACCTGGTTCAAATTTTCTTGGTCTTCCACGTTATGTTTCCAGGCGCCCTGGCGGCATCGCCGCTGACTTGCCCGTCGCTGATGGTAACCCGCGGCACGGCGGCAGGACCAGCGGCTACCATCTGCTATTCATTGCCACCGGAACCCAGCCGCAACCATGTCGCGCACACCACCCAATATCTTGTTCATCATGGCCGATCAGATGGCCGCGCCGCTGCTGCCCATCCACGACCGCAATTCGCCGATCCGCATGCCGCACCTCGGCCAACTGGCCAGCGAGGGTGTGGTGTTCGATGCCGCCTACTGCAACAGCCCGTTGTGCGCACCGTCCCGCTTCAGTCTGGTCAGCGGGCAGTTGCCGTCGAAGATCGGCGCCTTCGACAACGCGGCCGATTTCCCTGCCGACGTGCCCACCTATGCGCACTATCTGCGCCGGCTAGGTTACCGCACCGCTCTGTCGGGCAAGATGCATTTTTGCGGGCCTGACCAACTGCATGGCTTCGAGGAACGCCTGACCAGCGACATCTATCCGGCCGACTATGGCTGGGCCGTGAACTGGGACGAACCCGATGTGCGCCCGAGCTGGTACCACAACATGTCATCGGTGCTGCAGGCCGGCACCTGTGTCCGCACCAACCAGCTCGACTTCGACGAGGAAGTGGTCTTCAAGGCCAACCAGTACCTGTTCGACCACGTGCGCAACACACCGCGGCAGCCGTTCTGTCTCACGGTGTCGATGACACATCCCCATGACCCCTACACCATCCCCGAAGAATTCTGGAACCTTTACCGCGACGATGACATCGCCCTGCCACGCGTCGACATCGCGCAGGACCTGCAGGACCCGCACTCGAAGCGCCTGCTCAAGGTGATCGACCTGTGGGGCCAACCCATGCCGGTCGAAGCCATCCGGCGTGCCCGACGCGCCTACTATGGTGCGTGCAGCTACATCGACTCGAACATCGGCAAACTGATGGGGACGCTCAAAGCCTGCGGGCTGGCCGACGACACCGTGGTGGTGTTCTCGGGCGACCATGGTGACATGCTCGGCGAGCGTGGCCTCTGGTACAAGATGCACTGGTTCGAGGGTGCCGCCAGGGTGCCCATGGTGGTCCACGCGCCAGGGCGGTTCGCCCCGCGCCGCGTGGCGTCGTCCGTGTCCACCATCGACCTGTTGCCCACCTTCGTCG
>JAYVRP010000246.1:0-2257 GCA_043776215.1 Rhodoferax sp.
CCCTTGATCGACAAGCCGGCACCGGCGTTCAGCCTGCCCTCGCTGGATGCGCCCGAGCAGAAAATATCCGCGCAGGACCTGCGCGGCAAGGTCTGGATCCTCAATGTGTGGGCCTCCTGGTGCGTGGCCTGCCGTGTCGAGCACCCCGTGCTGGTGGAGTATTCCAAGGGCGGTACCGTGCCGATCTATGGTTTGAACTACAAGGACAAACGCGAGGATGCCATCGGCTGGCTGGCCAAGTTCGGCAACCCTTATGTCCGCTCACTGTCCGATACCGAGGGGCTGGTGGGTATTGATTTCGGTGTCTACGGCGTGCCCGAGACATTTGTCATCGACAAGACCGGCATCATCCGCATGAAACACATCGGCCCAGTCACACCCGAAGTCCTGCGCGACGACATCTTGCCGCTGGTGAGGAAACTGGGTGCGTAGCTCTCTGCGGTCTCTGGTGTGGTGTGCGCTGCTGTTCGGCATGGTGGTGCTGGCAGCGGGCGCCCACGCCAAGGAAGCGCCACTCTCGGCAGCCGATCCGGTGCTGGAAAAACGTGTCATGGCGATCGCCGAGGAGTTGCGTTGCCTGGTGTGCCAGAACGAGACCATCGCCGCATCCCATGCCGACCTGGCGGTGGACTTGCGCAAGCAGATCGCGATCAAACTTGTCGCCGGGCAGTCCAAGCAGGAGATCGTGGACTTCATGGTGGCCCGTTACGGCGACTTCATCCTGTATCGCCCGCCGCTGAAGGCCCGCACGGCCTTGTTGTGGATCGGGCCGTTTGTGCTGCTGTTGGTAGCGGTGGTGCTGATGGCGATCCAGATCCGACGGCGCCGGCTTGCGGCCGAGGCGACCGAATGGACTGCAGACAACGCGCAACGCGCTCGCGCCTTGCTTCTTGAGGGTGATGAACGTTTATGAGTCTGTTTCTGGTTGGCCTGGCGGGCCTGATTGCGTTGGCATTGGTATTGGTGTTGCCGCCACTCCTGCGTGCATCGCCGCGTGGGGTCCCGGACCAGGCGGGTGATGCCGCCCGGCGCGCAAACTTGAAGGTGTTACGGGAACAACTGGCGACGCTGGACGCGGAGCATGAGGGCGGCGCAATCGATGCCCAGCAGTACCAGCTGGCGCGTGCCGAAGTGGAGCGTCGCGCGCTCGAAGAGGAGCAAGACACGGTCGGCCCGGCACACGCGCAACGCGCGGGCAAGACCGCCATCGCGCTGGGCGCCTTCGTCCCCCTGTTTGCATTCATGATGTACGGCCTGTTGGGCACACCCGAAGTGATGCTGCCGCGGCCGCCGTCGCAGGCCGCCAGTGGCGCGCCTTCAGGAGAGGTCACAGCCGGCCAGATCGATGAAATGATCACCAAACTGGCCACCCGGCTCGAAAACCAGGCCACGCCGCAACCCGGCGACGACAAGTCGTGGACCATGCTGGGGCGGTCCTACGCAGTGTTGCAGCGTTTTCCGGAGGCCAACCGGGCCTTCACACGCGCGCTCGCGTTGTCCCCCGACAACGCGCAATTGATGGCCGACCAGGCCGACGTGCTCGCCATGTTGCAGAACCAGCGGGTGAGCGGCGAACCGGCGAAGCTGGTGCAGCGGGCGTTGAAGATCGATCCGCAAAACCTCAAGGCGCTGGCGCTGGCGGGCAGTGCAGCGTTCGAGCAAAAGGACTTTGCAGGTGCCTTGAATTACTGGACCCAGGCCAAACAGATCGCCGAGCCTGGCAGCGAATTTGCCGCCGGGCTCGAACGCAGCATCCAGCAGGCGCAGTCTGTCGGGGGACAAGGCCCGGCCGCCGCGGCGCCCGCCGCCGAGCTGACGCAGGCACCGGCGGCCAAGGCAGCACTGTCTGCGGCCGCCGCAGTAGGCGAGGCGAAACCGGCCACCGGCGGCAGCGCCGGCAAGATCAGTGGCGTGGTGCAGTTGGCAGGGCCCCTGGCGGGCAAGGCAGCGCCTGGCGACACGCTGTTCGTGTTCGCCCGTGCCGCGCAGGGCCCGCGCATGCCGCTGGCCATCCTCAAGGTGCGTGCCGGGGACCTGCCCCTGACTTTTACGCTCGATGACAGCACCGCCATGACACCGGAGATGAAGTTGTCCAAATTCCCCTCGGTGGTCGTGGGTGCACGCATTTCGCGCTCGGGTGATGCGATGGCACGCAGCGGCGACCTGGTGGGCCAGTTGGGACCCATCGAAACGGGCTCCACCAAGCTGGTGATCATGATCGACACGGTCCAGCCCTGACGTTCTGGCGCCAGCCGCT
>JAYVRP010000247.1:0-2255 GCA_043776215.1 Rhodoferax sp.
CTCGTGGTCTGGACGGTGCTGCATTACGGCCGCGCGGCGCTGCCGCTGTTTCGCCAGTGCGATCCGGTGGCGGTGCTGATCGCTGCCGGGTTCTTCGCGGTCGGATCATCGGCCTACATTTTGGCACTGAAGATGGCAAGCGTGGCGGCCGTCTCGTGCCTGGGTGCCACGTCCGGTCTGTTCGCCGCCGTGCTGGCGCGCGTCTGGCTGGGTGAACGCACGCGCTTGGTGTTCTATCTGGGCACCCTGGTGGCGCTGGTGGGGGTGGTCGTGATTGCATTCAGCGAGCGCCATGCGTCGGTCAGCGGTCTTGCCGGATCCATGGTGGCCATGGTCATGGCCATCTGTTTTGCCGGACAGACCGTGGCGCTGCGCCGCTATAGCGCGATGGGCATGGAGCCCGCCATGATCGCCGGCGGCCTGAGCATCTTTGTGATGGTCTCCCTGGTGGGTGCCCTGGCGCCGGTTGCGACGTCGACCCGCGGTCTGCTGCTGCTGATGGGCGCGGTACAACTGGCTTTGCCGATGGTGCTGTACATGCGTGGCGCGCGCCATGTTCCGGTGACGCAGATGGTGTTGATCACCATGTCCGACGCGTTCCTCAACCCGCTGTGGGTGTGGCTGGTGCATGGCGAGCTGCCGGCCACTGGCGTGTTCTGGGGCGGGGCGCTGATCCTGGCAGCGATTGCGGCGACGACGCTGCCAGGGCGCCTGGCAGGCCGCTAGCTTGCGATGCGCGACTACACCAGCCGGCGCTTGACCTTCTTGTCCCAGGTCCGCGTGAGGATCTTCACATCGCCGTCGTAGGCTTCCAGCCGGCCCGTCAGGTGCCAGTGGGTCTTGCTGGCTGTCATGGCCGACCAGGTTTCGGTGCGCACCTTCCAGTCGCCACGGGAGCGCTCCTCGCTCCAATGGCATTCCTGCCGGGCCGACAAGGGGTCATCGGGGTGGATGCTGTAGGTTTCGCGGCCGCAGGCCCAGGTGGTCATGCCGTGCTCCGCGATCGTCGTGCGCCCGAAGTCGTCCACGATGTGCAGGCGCTGCACGCCGGTGGCCTGGTCGATCGTGATTTCCCGACGGTGGAAGGGTTTGTCCACTGGCACCAGTTTGACCGGCGCGGCCGCTTCGGCCGGCGCAAAGTTGGGAGCCACTTCACCCCGGCGCGGCAGACGCACCGGCACGTCGATGAAACTGGCTGCGGTGTGCACGGTGAGCGTGACCGGCTCCGGTGTCGGCCAGATCAGAGGCCAGTAACTCGACGAGACCGACACCCGCAGCTTGTGCCCCTTGGGTACCTTGGTGGCCACATCGTCGAGCTTGATCTGCACCGAATAGGCTTTGCCCGGCTCCAGCGGCTGCGGATGTTCGTGGCCATCGCGGTGGCACAGGTTGAACACCGCATAACTCAGGCGCGACACGGCACCATCGGGCCATACCTGGTTCAGCCGCACCGCCACGTGCGCTACCGGTTTGTCGGCACTCACTTTTAGGGTCAATACGGCCGCGCCCATGAGGTCGATGTCCTTGGCCAGGGGGGCGCTGTCGAAGGTCAGAGAGCCCGAATCGTCCCGGCGCTGGTCGCCAGGAAACTCCGGGCCGAGCCAGATGATGCAGTATTCGCCGCTGTCTGCGCCCACGGTCTGCGGCGACGACAGGGTCATTTTTCCAGCCTGTCCTTTGGCGGGGGCAAGGCCATCGGAATTCAGGTGCAGGCGCCGGATCTCGTGGCGGTCCCCCGGCCACACCTCGTCGCTGACCCAGCGCCCGGGGATAGGGGTCACCGACGCGCCGGGGCGGCGCGGGTCCATGATGTACGTGCGATGGGCTGGGTCCTTCTCCACCCCGGTGTCCAGCGCCTTGAGCCAATGGTCCCACCAGCGCAGCATTTCCTGCAGGAAACCGATGCGCGGCTCAGGCACCGCGAAATGCGGGTACTTGTGCGCCCAGGGCCCGATGATGCCTTTGACCGGTGCCTGGACCGTGCCCACCAGGCGCGGCACGGCATTGGTATAGGCATCGTTCCAGCCGCCCACCGCCAGCACGGCGGCTTCGATGGCGCCGATGTCCTCGTTCACCGAGCCGTGTTTCCAGTAGGCGTCGCGGTGCGGGTGCTCCAGCCAGGGGATCGCGAGCAGGGGTTCGGCTTCCAGTCGCTCCAGCCACATGTCGCGCCAGCGGTCTCCCACCAGGGCCGGGTCCGGCGGGCGCGACGAATAGGCAAACATCGTGGCCGACCAGCCCAGGTTCTCGTTCAG
>JAYVRP010000248.1:0-2253 GCA_043776215.1 Rhodoferax sp.
CCGACCTGGAGCTTGTGCCACCACTGTTTGAACCCATACATGCGCTGGCACTCGCCCTGGTCTGACGCAGCGCGGACCTCGGACGACTCGGCGCCGGGCGTGCCGATGCGGGGCATGAACTCAAGCATCGTTTGAGCCAAATCAAAGAATGGCTTGAATTTGCGCCGGTGAGCCGTCGCAATGTCTCCAGGCCCCGAACATACTCACAAACAATCGCTGGGCCTCTGCAACCTTTCTTGACCCACGCGGGCGCGCGCTGGGCCCAACGCGGCCCTGGGTTGCCCTCAGGCATTTTGCTTGCGAGAGGGTGGCGAAGGCGAATTCAAAACTATGATCGGAGACAAACCCATATGAATACGGCTGTTCACCCTTCTGTTTCGTCATCGGCCAGGGATGCTGACGCCGCTGTGTATTCAAAAGTCACCTGGCGACTCGTACCATTTCTATTTCTGTGCTACGTGGTAGCTTATCTGGATCGAGTAAACGTCGGCTTTGCAAAACTGCAAATGTTGAGCGATCTGAAGTTCAGCGAAACCGCCTATGGCCTCGGTGCCGGGATTTTCTTTATTGGCTATTTCATTTTTGAGATTCCCAGCAACTTGATTTTGCACCGCACGGGAGCCCGGCGCTGGATTGCACGAATCATGATCACCTGGGGCGTGTTGTCAGCCTGCACGATGTTCGTCAAGACCGAGTGGCAGTTCTATATTCTCAGATTCTTCTTGGGCGCCTTTGAGGCCGGATTCTTCCCTGGCATTATTTTGTACCTCACGTTCTGGTTTCCGGCCCACTTGCGCGCGCGTATCGTGGCCTTGTTCATGACGGCGATCGCCGCATCGGGCGTGATTGGTGGGCCGCTGTCAGGATGGATCATGACGGCGCTGGCTGGGGTGAACGGCTGGACCGGCTGGCAGTGGTTATTTTTGATTGAAGGCGTGCCCAGCATTTTGATGGGCGTGGCCGTGCTGCTTTATCTTGACGATTCCATTCGTGCTGCCAAGTGGCTGAGCGAACGTGAAAAGTCGCTGCTGGAAGCAAATATCAAGGCCGATCAGGCGGCTCAATCGAAAATGACGGTCGGTGAGACGTTGCGAAACCCTCGAGTTTGGCTGCTGTCGGCTCTGTACTTTTGTTTCATCATGGGGCTGTATGGCGTGAGCTTCTGGCTGCCACAGCTAATCAAGGGCCTCGGTGTTTCCAGCCTGATGGCGGTGGGCATGTTGAGCGCCATACCCTACGGTGCTGCCGCCGTGTGCATGGTGTTGATCGCCCGCAGCTCAGACAGGAATGGTGAGCGTCGCAAGCACTTGATGGCGCCGGCCTTGGTAGGCTGCGCGGGTCTGATTGCCTCTGGCCTGCTCGGTGCGCAACCATTCATCGGCATGGTTGCCTTGACCGTGGCCACGGTGGGCATTCTGTCGGTCTTGCCGGTGTTCTGGACCTTGCCCACCGCCTTTTTGGGCGGTGCCGCTGCGGCAGCAGGCATCGCGTTGATCAACTGCATTGGCAATCTGGCGGGCTTCTTGAGCCCCTACATGGTCGGTGCCGTCAAAGACGCAACCGGCAGCACCACCATGGCCGTGTATGTGCTGGCCGCCTCCATGCTGCTCGGAGCCGGGCTGACCTGGGTGGCGACGCAAACGAGGCATTGAGCGAAGGCCGTCAGGGGCTCTGACGGGTGTCGTCTTGAGCTCCAGAGAGGCTGACTTTTAGGTTCGGCGAGACCCGTTCGTGGCCTGAAATTTGCTACCCTCCTGCCCAGGAGGACGCCCATGAAAGTCAGCTTCGATGAAATGAATGCCGGTGCGAGTGCCGTGAGAGAGCACTACCGCGGCTACGACCAATGGCTGGCCCGCCAGCCGCAAGACGTGATGGCGGCCCGCCGCGAAGAGGCGGAGATGATCTTCCGCCGCGTGGGCATCACCTTCGCTGTGTACGGCGCCAAGGATGAAGACGGCTCGGGCACCGAGCGGCTGATCCCCTTCGACCTGATTCCGCGCGTGATCCCGGCGCACGAGTGGGACGAGATGGAAAGAGGCCTGTGCCAGCGTGTCACCGCGCTGAACCGCTTCATCCATGACGTGTACCACGGGCAGGAGATCATCAAGGCCGGCCATGTGCCGCTGGAGCAGATCGTCAAGAACGCGCAGTTCCGGCCCGAGATGATGGGCGTGGACCTGCCGGGCGGCGTGTACTCGCACATCTCCGGTATCGACATCATCCGCGCCGCCAACCCCGACGGCAGCGGCAGTT
>JAYVRP010000249.1:0-7309 GCA_043776215.1 Rhodoferax sp.
CCCGCGCCAGGCGCACGCAATCGATCAGCAACTGCCCGACCAGGCGCACCAGGTCACGGCCATGGTCGACCACCTGGTAGACCACCTCGCCCAGGGCCAGGAAACGTTGCCACAGACTGCGGCGCTGGGATGCCGGCGGGCCGACTGAATACCGCGCCACCCGGTCGAGCATGGCACGCTGGGAGGACGACACAAGCAATTCAGCGGGCCACCTCCTGCCCCAGGTGTTCCACAACAACTGCGCGCCCGTGTGGTCCAGGCGTTCCATGGCGCGCAGGTCCCAGCAAATCCCGGCGCCCACCAGCGGCATGATTCCCGCAAGCGCTTTTTGGAGTTCAACCCACACCAGTGGACGCGCCATGACAGCTGCGCACCAACTGCCGTCCAGAGTCACGACCCGACGGCCCGGGCCGTTCTGGCTGGAAACGCGGGGGGGAGCTTCGTCGGCGGGTTGGCTAGTCAAACGCATGGTGAGAACTTCCATCGTACCCGCAAGCCTTGTGCCAAGCGGCGACAACCGAAAAATACGTCGGCAGCAAACCACAAAGGCCAGGCCTGGTTGCACTGCAGCAACCTTTTGCTCGGGTAAGTCCCGATTCCAACGCCCCTAAGGCTCCCGTAAAGTCGCGCCACTCGAGGGCAGGACGTCCATCTGCCCACATGAGGACCCCGGAGACAAATCCAACGGCCGGCCGCGCGAACCGCAGCCAGGTCGACAATAAAACGCAAAAGGCGCTGGCCACCCCAGCGCCTTTTACGCTTCTGGCCCTTGTCCTGAACTACGGCGCGATGGGCCAGCCCACCTCGGCAACGGGTCTGGGTTTTCCGATTGGCGCGCTTGCTGTCCCTTTGCGAACTGCGGCCATGTCCTCGTCGTTCGGATACAGGCCCAGCAGCCAATAGTCGAACACCCGCCGCGAAATAGGCGCGGCGCTGGCGGCGCCGAATCCCGCGTTTTCCACCACGGCAGCCAGCACAATCTTCGGATCGTCTGCAGGCGCATAGGCCACATACAACGCGTGATCACGCTGGTGTTCTTCCATTTTTGATGCGTTGTATTTTTCCTTCGCCGCAATACCGACGGCCTGGGCCGTACCGGTCTTGCCGCCGGACAGGTAACCAGCACCGGCGAACACTCTCGCTGAAGTTCCATCCTGGGTCGTGCTCACCATCGCATTGCGCACGACGGACATGTTCTCCGGCTTGAAACCAAGGTCCACCGGTGGCGCGCCGGGTACCCGTGCGGTCAATCGTGTCATCGCGTCCTGGGTTGCGATCACCAACTGCGGTTTGTGCTTGACCCCGTTGTTGACCACAATGGCCAGCGCCTGCGCCATTTGCAGCATGGTGAAGGTGTTGTAGCCTTGGCCAATGCCCAGCGAAATGGTTTCACCGGCATACCACTTTTGCTGCTCCGGCTTCTTGTAGTAGCGCCTCTTCCAGTCCTGACTGGGCAAAAGGCCACGCGATTCACCCTGGATATCGATCCCTGTCAACTGGCCAAAACCGAGCGGTTTCATGAAGTCGTGGATGGTGTCCACGCCCATGTCGTTGGCCAGGGAATAGAAATACACATTGCTGGATTTCGCGATGGCCGCATGCATGTTGACCGGCCCCAGCCCGGTGTCCCCGTGGCTGCGGAACTGGTGCCCACCGAACATCCAGGACCCGTTGTCCTGGATGATGGTGGTGGCGGCCCGTTTACCAGTCTGCAACGCGCCCAGCGCCATGAACGGTTTGTAGGTCGAACCCGGTGGATAGGTGCCGCGCAAGGCCCGGTTGAGCAGGGGCTTGTCGATCGACTCGTTGAGCATCTGCCAGCTTTCCGTATCAATGCCGTCGACGAACAGGTTGGGGTCGAAGGTCGGCTTGCTGACAAACGCCAGCACCTCGCCGGTCTTGGGATCCAGCGCCACCAGCGCGCCACGCCGGTCTCCATACATGTCTTCCACCAGTTTCTGCAGCTTGATGTCAATCGACAGCATCACCGTGTTTCCCGGCGTGGACGGGTTGCTGGCCAATTTGCGCACCGCCCGGCCACCCGCCGACGTCTCCACCGAATCCACGCCGGTGGTTCCATGCAACTGGGTTTCGAAGCTCTGCTCGACGCCCAGTTTGCCGATGTATTCGGTGCCCCGGTAATTCGCGTCGTCGTCCGATTCTTCCAGCCGCTCCTTCTCCGCCTTGTTGATGCGCCCGATGTATCCGATCACATGGCTGGCGAGTTCGCCGAACGGATAGTTCCGGAACAGGCGCGCCTTGATTTCCACCCCGGGGAAACGAAAGCGCTGGGCGGCGAACCGCGCAACCTCTTCTTCGGTCAGCTTGGTACGGATCGGCAAGGACTCGAAATTGCGCGACTCTTCCATCAGCTTCTTGAACCGGCGACGGTCACGTACGGTGATGTCCACCACCTGCGACAGGTCGGCCAGCGTCTGCTCGATCTCGCGAACTTTGGACGGAGTGATCTCCAAGGTATACGCCGAGTAGTTGGTGGCCAGCACGATGCCGTTGCGGTCCAGGATCATGCCGCGATTGGGCACCACCGGCACCACGGCCGTCCGATTGTTCTCCGCCTGTGCCTTCAAGTCGTCGTGCCGCAGCACCTGCAGGACGACCAATCGGCTGACCAGCAGCCCGAAACACACGAATACCACGATGCTGATGACCAGCACACGCAGCCGAAAGCGGGCCAGGTCGGCTTCGACGTTGCGCAGTTCGGTCATAGCGGCCGGTTGGCGTCCGGGTCAGGCGCCCGCCTCTGGGGTACCAGCAGCAGCACACTGATCACGGGCCACAACAACGATTCGATGACCGGTGCCAGGAACATGCCAAAACCAGGAAACGCCCCGCCACCCAGCATCTGCGCAGCCAGTTCGATGCACTGGCAAACGAGAAAAAGTGGCAGCACCTGCGCCGCCTGCAGGGGCACGCTGAACCACAACAGGCGCCGGTGGATCGTGATAGCGAGAAAACTCAGCACCGCGTAGGCCATCGCGTGAGCCCCCAGCAATCCGCCCTGGTGCACGTCCATGCACAGGCCAAAAACGAAGGCCGCACCAATACCCACGCGCAAGGGCTGGTGCACACTCCAGAAGACCAGCACCAGGGCCAGCAGGTCGGGTATCCAGGGCGCACGGCCCCACAGGCCCATGTTCTGCAGCATGTTGAGCAACAAGGCCGCAAGCAGGCTGCCCCAGATGAAAAACGGGTTGGCCGGCAACAGAAGTTGCTGGCCCCGGCGCATGATCATGCCGGCTCCCCTGCTGCGCCGATGGTCATTTTCTGCCCCCCCTGCGGGTAACGGGAATATCGGTTTCGACCGGCGGACGTGCCGGTATCTGGGCCGACACCGGCTTGAGCACCATCACGTGGGCGGTGCCCGCGACGAGGGCCACCGGCTGCAGGGAAATCCGCGCGAATGCAGTGTCGCTGCGACGCTCTACCTTGTCCACACGTGCCACGGGCAGGCCGGCCGGGTACACGCCGTCCACACCACTGGTGGCCAGGATGTCGCCCGCCTGCACGTCGGAGTTGGCCGCCATGAAGCGCAACTCCAGCGTGCCTGAAGACGAGGAGGCATCCCCGAAAGCGACGCCCCGGGCACCCGTGCGGGTGTTGAGCACGGGAATGGCCTGGTCTCGGTCGGTAATCAATGTAACTTCACTCACGGCGGCGTAGACACGGGTCACCTGGCCGAGAACACCTGCCTCGTCGATCACAGGCGAACCCGGACTGACGCCATCGGCCAGGCCTTTGTCCACCACGATCTTGCGGCTGAAGGGGTCGGCCGCGTCGTACAACACCTGCGCCACCTGACTCGGGGTGGCCACCCGCTCGCGCAGCTCCATGAGGCGGCGCAGACGCTGGTTTTCCAGCAAGAGTTGCTCAACCTGATTGGCTTTCAGGGACTGCACGCCCAGCTTCTGGCGCACCTCCTGTTCGGCGTTCTGGGCCGATTGCAGGGCCTGAAAATAACCACCAAATCCACGCGCGGCTGCCACAGGTTGCATCACGATCCACTGGGCTGGGTACAACACGCTGGCCAAGGCGGCACGTACCGGCTGGGTCACCCCAAACCGCACGTCGGCCACCATCAGGAACAGGGCCAGCGCGCTGCACACCGTGAGCTTGGACAGCGCCGATGGCCCTTGGCGGAAGAAGGGGGGCGGAGTCCTGTCGAGGGTACCGAGCGGCATGGCGGCGGAAAACTTGTCCGTTGATTATTCGGGGACAAGCACCTATTGTCTCCTGTCCGGGCGCACCCGCGGGGAGCACCGGCCCCGCAACAGGACTATTCGCTGGTGAAGATGGAGCCGAGGCGGTCCATGCGCTCGAGGGCGATGCCACAACCGCGCACCACACAGGTGAGGGGGTCTTCGGCAACCAACACCGGCAATCCGGTTTCCTCGGCCAGCAGCCGGTCGAGGTCGCGCAACAAGGCGCCACCACCCGTGAGCATCATGCCGCGGTCGGCGATGTCCGCCCCGAGTTCGGGGGGCGTCTGTTCCAGCGCGTTTTTCACGGCCGACACAATGTTGTTCAAGGGGTCGGTCAGCGCTTCCAGGATTTCGTTGGAGGAAATCGTGAAGCTGCGCGGCACACCTTCGGACAGGTTGCGCCCGCGGACTTCCATCTCCTTGACTTCGCTGCCCGGAAACGCAGAGCCGATTTTCTTCTTGATCGCTTCGGCCGTCGGTTCGCCGATCAGCATGCCGTAGTTGCGGCGGATGTAGTTGATGATGGCCTCGTCGAACTTGTCGCCGCCAACGCGAACGCTGCCCTTGTAGACCATGCCGCCCAGAGAAATCACACCGACTTCTGTGGTGCCGCCACCAATATCCACCACCATCGAACCGCTGGCCTCGCTGACCGGCAGCCCTGCGCCGATGGCCGCAGCCATCGGCTCCTCGATCAGGTAGACGTCGCTGGCGCCAGCGCCGAGCGCCGACTCACGGATTGCCCGGCGCTCGACCTGCGTCGAACCGCAGGGCACACAGATGATGATGCGCGGGCTGGGCCGGAAGACGCTGCGCGGATGCACCATCTTGATGAACTGCTTGAGCATCTGCTCGGTGACGGTGAAATCGGCGATCACCCCGTCTTTCATCGGGCGGATCGCCTCGATGTTGCCGGGCACCTTGCCCAGCATGGCCTTGGCCTCCTTGCCCACCGCCTGGATCGTCTTTTTGCCCTGGGGGCCGCCTTCGTGGCGGATCGCCACCACGGAGGGCTCGTCGAGGACGATACCCTTGTCGCGAACGAAAATCAGCGTATTTGCCGTACCCAGGTCAATCGCCAGATCCGTTGAGAAATACTGACGGAATGCTCCAAACATCGAAATCCTCTCGGGCATGGCAAGCGCTTCGGCTCGCCATCGCCATACTTATTGACCAGCTTGTGTTGGTTGATTTCGCGCCAGAAACCGCAACTTTGAGAATGGCGCGCAAAGGCGGGATAATACCCCATCCCCCGTGAGCCACCCCGGCGCCAGAGCCCCCTGCAGCCTCTCCCGCGGGTGCCCACCCCTCCTGGTCCGCCATGCCACTTTCATCCACTGACATCTCACGCATTGCCAACCTCGCTCGTCTGGAGCTGAGCTCCGACGAAAGCGAGCGCATGCTCACACAGCTCAACAGCTTTTTCGACATCGTCCAGAAGATGCGCGCCGTCGACACCACCGGCATCGAACCATTGGCGCATCCTTTTGCAAGCATCCGTGTCATCACACTGCGACTGCGCGACGACACGGTGAGCGAACCCAACCAGCGCGAGGCCAACCAGCGCAGCGCGCCCGCGGTCGAAAACGGCCTGTTCCTGGTCCCCAAAGTCATCGAATAACGAGTCGTCCATGTCGCTTTCAACCGCAGATCTCCACGATCTCAGCCTGAGCCAACTCACCAGCCACCTGCGTGATCGCAAGGTCTCGGCCTGCGAGGTGGCGCATCATTTTCTGGCACGCGCCAAGGCGCACGACGCACTCGGTGTCTACGTCGCCCGGGACGAATCGGTCACACTGGCGCAGGCCGCCGCCGCCGACGAGCGGCTGGCCAAAGGCGAAGCCAGACGCCTGGACGGCGTGCCGCTGGCGCACAAGGACATCTTCGTCACCCGTGGGTTTCCCACGACCGCCGGATCACGCATGTTGCGCGCTTACCAGTCGCCATTCGATGCCACGGTGGTGAGCCGGCTGGCGGCCGAAGGCGCGGTCACTCTGGGCAAGCTCAACTGCGACGAGTTTGCGATGGGCTCCGCCAACGAGAACTCAGCCATCGCACCGGTAGGCCATGCGGGGCCGGTCCCGGTACGCAACCCCTGGAACACCGACCATGTGCCGGGCGGGTCCTCCGGTGCGAGCGCCGTTGCCGTGGCGGCGCGGCTGGCACCCGCCACCACGGGGACCGACACCGGTGGTTCGATCCGCCAGCCAGCCTCGTTTTGCGGCGTCACAGGCATCAAACCAACGTATGGCCGTGCCTCGCGTTATGGCATGGTGGCCTTCGCTTCCAGTCTGGACCAGGCGGGTCCCATGGCCCGCAGCGCGCAGGATTGCGCTGCCCTGC
This sequence comes from Rhodoferax sp., assembly GCA_043776215.1. GTDB lineage: Bacteria > Pseudomonadota > Gammaproteobacteria > Burkholderiales > Burkholderiaceae_C > CAISIP01. The sequence continues at coordinate 6,564 of JAYVRP010000249.1, forward strand.
TCAGCGCCATATGTGGCCCCGACCCGGACCGCGACTCGACCTCACTCGACGTTCCAGCCGAAGACTTCAGCGCCGGGCTCGACCAATCTATACAGAGCCTTCGTATCGGTGTGCCCGATGAGTTCCTCGGTGACGGCGTCGCACCGGACGTCCGGGCCGCCGTCGAAGCCGCATTGATCGAATGCGAAAGACTCGGCGCGCGCCGGGTTTCCATTTCGCTGCCGCGCACCGAACTCTCCATTCCCGTGTACTACATCATCGCGCCGGCCGAGGCGTCGAGCAACCTGAGCCGGTTCGATGGCGTCAAATTCGGCCATCGCGCACCGGACTACAAAGATCTGCTCGACATGTACCGCAAGACCCGCGCGCAAGGTTTTGGTGACGAGGTGAAGCGCCGCATCATGATCGGCACCTATGTGTTGTCCCACGGCTACTACGACGCGTATTACCTGCAGGCGCAGAAAATCCGGCGCATGTTGTCGGACGACTTCCAGCAGGCGTTCCAGCAGTGCGACGTGATCGCCGGCCCGGTCGCCCCCACGGTGGCCTGGAAAATCGGCGAGAAGAGCGAGGATCCGGTGGCCAACTACCTGGCCGACATCTTCACGCTGCCGGCATCTCTGGCAGGCTTGCCGGGCATGAGCCTGCCGGCCGGATTCGGCGCAGGTGGTTTGCCGGTCGGGCTGCAGCTGATCGGCAACTACCTGCAGGAAGCCCGGCTTCTCAACGTGGCACACCAGTTCCAG
>JAYVRP010000250.1:0-2249 GCA_043776215.1 Rhodoferax sp.
GGGCAGGGCGTCGAAGTGCCGGGCCCGGTGGCCAAAAATCTCGACGCCGCGTGCCGTGGGCCGCAGGTCGGCGCCCTCACAACTCGCCACCAGGAAACCAAAATGTTCGTGCGCCGCCGCAGTGGGCGCCGTGGCCAGCGCGGTGGACTGACTGCCGCCGTAATTGCGCGCGGACTTGAGCGCGGCCTCCTGCTGCGCCGATTCCACCGCCAGCAGGCGCTTGCGTGCCGCACCGTAGTCGGCGGGGTCTTTGGGACGGCCAGTCTCGCCGATGTTGTCCATCAGCAGGTCGCTGTCGTAGTGGGCATAACCACTGTAGGTGGCGGAACAAAATGCGCCATTCTCGAAGTCGAGCAGGGCGCTGTAGGCCCCCTCGGTCGGGCGGGCCGGGTCCCAGGCGCCGGTCATCGCGCGCACGCTGCGCACCATGCCCCCGGCCAGCAGGCGCACGATGTCGACCTGGTGCGCGCCTTGGCTGAACACCACACCGCCGCCTGCACGGGTATCGAGTTCTTCGGGCCGGCGCGGCCGGTACAGGAAGTCGGTGAAATTGGCGGCCGTGATCATGCGCAGCGGCCCATGGCGCCCCGAGTCGATCAGCCTGCGCAGCTGCAGGATGGGGCCGTCGAAACTGTGGCTGGGGCCGACGATCATCTGCACCGCCGCGTGTTGGCAGGCTTCCACCATGGCCGTGCAGTCGTCCAGCGTGATGGCCATGGGCTTTTCCACCAGCACGTGTTTGCCGTGGGCCGCCGCCAGGCACACGTGCGCGCGGTGGAACTGGTGCGGTGTGGCGACATACACCACCTGCACCTGCGGGTCGGCACACAAGGCTTCGACGGTGGCATGGGCGGGTGCACCGAAATCGGACGCGAAACGCGCGCGCGCCGCCGGCGCGGGGTCGGCAGCGGCCACGAGCCGCACGCGCGGGTCGCTCAGGAACGTGGGCAGCATGAGTGTGAAGGCGCGCCCGAGCCCTGCCACACCGACGCGCAGGGGAGCCGGGCCGATGCCGGAATGTGTCATACCGCGATTTTGGCGCAGCAGCGTCATTGCGGCTGCCTGCACGTGTTTCTACAATGGAAAAAACAGGAGAGTGTCATGGCTGTGTATGTACTGGACGGGGTGCGCCCCACGGTTGCGGAGTCGGCCTGGATCGCCGACAGCGCGCAAGTGATCGGCACGGTGCACATCGCCGAGGACGCCAGCATCTGGTTCGGCACCGTGCTGCGCGGTGATACCGACACCATCCGCGTGGGCCGGGGCTCCAACATCCAGGACAACAGCGTGTTGCATGCCGACCGGGGCACCCCCATGACCGTGGGCGATGGCGTCACGGTCGGGCACCATGTGATGCTGCATGGCTGCACCATTGGTGACGGCAGCCTGATCGGCATCGGTGCCGTGGTGCTCAACGGCGCGCGCATCGGCAAGAACTGCCTGGTGGGGGCCGGCGCGCTGGTGACCGAAGGCAAACAATTCGAAGACGGCTGGATGATCCTGGGCAGCCCTGCCAAAGCGGTGCGGCTCCTGACACCCGAGCAGCTCGCCAGCCTGCAGCGCAGCGCACTGTCGTATGTGAGCAATGCGCGCCGGTACAAGCTGGGCCTGGAAAAAATCGCCTGACCGGCACGGCCCTCAAGCTCTCAGGCAGGCAGCGGCCGCAGCACCACCAGCAGGTCCTTGGCCTGCACCCGGTCGCCGGGCACCACGTGCACGGCTTCCACTTCGGCATCACGGTCGGCGGTGACGTGGGTTTCCATCTTCATCGCCTCCAGCGCCAGCAATGTGCCGCCGGCGTTGACGCGCTGCCCGGGTTGCACCGCCACGCTGACGATGCCCCCGGGCATCGGTGCGGCCACGTGCCAGGGGTTGGTGGCGTCGGCGACCGGCCGGCCGCGCGCGGCATCCCCCGCATCCGGGCGCACGACGCGCACCGTGCGTGACTGGCCGTTGAGTTCGAACTGCACCTTCTGCGCCGCGTCCCCGTCGGGGGCGATGGACTGCAGCGCCACCAGCAGGGTCTTGCCGGGGTCGATCTCCACCGTGAGTTCCTGCTGCGGCTGCGCGCCGTAGAAAAACACGGGTGTGGGCAACATCGACGTGTCGCCAAACTGGGCGGAATGTGCGCAGAAGTCACGCATCACCTTGGGGTACATCAGGTAGGACGCCAGCTGGCGGTCGTCCAGCGGCTGTTCGCATTCGCGCTCGGCTTGCGTGCGCGCCGCGCCCAGATCCACGGGCGGCAG
>JAYVRP010000251.1:0-2249 GCA_043776215.1 Rhodoferax sp.
GCCTGCCCTGAGCTTGTCGAAGGGAGCCTGTCGAAGCCTGTCCTGAGCCTGTCGAAGGGCCGCCTGCCCTGAGCCTGTCGAAGGGAGCTTGTCGAAGCCTGTCCTGAGCCTGTCGAAGGGCCGCCTGCCCTGAGCTTGCCAACGAACCCTTCGACAAGCTCAGGGCGAACGGTGGGTGGGCCTGGGGTGAACGGGCGTGTACCCCCTCCGTTCGCGCTGAGCCTGTCGAAGCCTGTCCTGAGCCTGTCGAAGGGCCGCCTGCCCTGAGCTTGTCGAAGGGAGCCTGTCGAAGCCTGCAGCCCTTCGACAAGCCTGTCCTGAGCGGAGTCGAAGGGCTCAGGGCGAACGGTTTGGTGGGTGTTGCGAATTCCGAAAACCTCAATCGGCCGGCCCGTCAAACTTCCAGTGACGCCGCCAATAGGGTTGCCCGTCCACGCGGATGTCGACGTCGACCGTGGCGCTTTGCGCGGTGCTCGCCGTGCAGGTCATAAGCTCGGTGGATCCGGACGCTTGCGTGATGCGGGCGGTGGTGGTGGACCACATCCGCGCCAGGTCCGGGCGCGCCGCGTTGACGCGCGCGCCGTACGCATGGTCGATCTCGAGTTCGGTCTGGCTGTCGATACGGATGCGCTCGTTCCTGCTGGCCGAGAGGCGCACGCCATCATTCATCAGGTCGCGCGTGATGTCCCAGGTCTGCGCGCCCCCGAGGTCGTTCGGCGAACCCGGCACGGCGGCCTGCAGGGGCCCCCAGGCCGGCACCTTCGGCGCTCCGGCAGGTGCAGGACACACCGGCAGGACGACATGCGACACCCCATGGAACAGGCGCAGTTCCGCAGGGACCGGTGTGGGCCAGACGCGCGGAAAGTCGGCACAGGCCAGCGCCACTCGCAGACGCTCGCCCGGCAGCAACTGGAAGGCGGTGGCGCGCAGCGGCACGCGGATCTGGATGCGCTGCGCGCCACTGCCGTGATCACCAAGATTGGCCCACCCGGTGGTGATGAGTGTCGAACGCCCGTTGGGGTCCACGCTGGCGAGTTTCACCACCACGTTCAGCGGCAGGGCGCTGGCCTGCAGAACCAGCACGGCCTCGGCCACACCCATTAGCTCCAGCGGTTCGACCAGCACCGGCCCGGTGAAACACAGGGAACGTGCATCGTCGGCTGCCTGGTCGCGCGGCAGGGTCGGGTCGAGCGCCGTCGTCCACGGGTCCCAGGCCAGCGAAAACATGCCCACCGTGGGGTCGTAGCAGTAGTCACTGTGGCCCGCGGGGCCTGCTGCGGCTTCCCGAGTCAGTGTTCCCGCACCCGCGAGGAACCATTGCTGGGGCGCCTGCCGCTGCGGTGGCCAGGCGGCCTCCGCGCGCCACAGGCCCGCTCGCCCCTGCACATGCACCGACACCGGCGGCTCGGTCTCGATGCCATTGCGCACCCCCTTGAGCCAGCGCTCGAACCAGCGCTGCATGTCCCACAGGCCGGCTGCAGGAGCCTCCCGGCCGGTGTCGGGGAACTCGTGTTTCCAAGGCCCCATCAGCAGCTTCTTCGGCGCCGTGAGAGCGGCAAAGTCGCGCGGTGTGCAGTCGGCGTACAGGTCGCGCCAGCCGCATATCTGGAACGTGGGGCAGGTGATGCGCTCCACGGGCGCCACCCGCGACTGCCAGAAGGTGTCGAATCCGGGATAGGCGGAGAACGCCTCCAGCCACGGCAAGTTGCCCTCCAGATGCTCGGCCCAAATCTGAGCCCAGCGGCCCTCTGCGTCCCGCCATTGCGGCGGCATGAGGTTGTAGGCAGCCATCCGCGGGCCCCAGTCGGCACGCATCCAGAAACCGCTGTTTGTTCCGCCAAGCGAAACAACACCGCGGTGCAGGTCGCTCGTGGCATGGATGGGAATGATCGCTTTCAGGTGCGGCGGGTTGGTCGCGGCCGTGGCGAGCGCGGTCACACCGGGGTAAGACACGCCCCACATGCCCACGTTGCCGTCGCACCAGGGCTGCGCGGCGATCCACTCCACCAGGTCGTAGCCATCCTGCGCCTCGCCCGGTGCGAAGGCCCCCGGGCTGCAGCCGCCGGAGTTGCCCAGGCCACGCAGATCGGCCGTCACGCAGGCATAGCCCAGGGCGGCGAAATGGCGGTGCACGCTCTCGACGCTCAGGCGCCCGCCGCGCCCGTCCTTGTGGTACGGGCCGAAATTGAGCAGGGCCGGCAGGCCCTGCCCGAGCGCCGGCCGCAGCACGTCGGCGGCCAGCGCCACGC
>JAYVRP010000252.1:0-7294 GCA_043776215.1 Rhodoferax sp.
TGCGCTGAGCGACGTTCGTGCCACGCTGGCGTTGGCGCGGCTGGTCCGTGAGCGGCAGCCGCGCCTGTTCGATTTCTGTCTCGCCCTGCGCAAGAAGGACCGCGTGGCGGCCGAGCTGCGCCTGCCCACGACGCAACAGACAGCCCAACCCTTCCTGCATGTCTCCGGCATGTTCCCGGCCGAACGCGGTTGCCTGGCCATCCTGTGGCCCCTGGCCATGCACCCGACGAACAAGAATGAATTGATCGCCTGGGATCTGGCGTATCCGCCCGGTGAGTTGGCCAGCATGAACACCGATGAAATCCGGCTGCGCTTGTTTACCCGCTCGGCGGACCTACCCGCAGGTGTCAGCCGCTTGCCGGTCAAGACGATTCACCTGAACAAGTCACCCATGGTGATGGCCAACCTCCACACACTGACGCCGGCCATGGCGGCGCGCTGGCGCATCGACCGGGACCAGGCGCTGGCCCATGCCGCCGTGGCGCGTGATCTGCCCGACATGAGCGCCATCTGGCCGGCGGTCTTTGCGCGCCCGGCAGAGGGCCCGCCGGATGTGGATGAAGACCTGTACGGCGGCTTCATCGGGCCGGCGGACCGTCGGCGGCTGAACCAGTTGCGTGCCCTGGCGCCCGACAAGCTGGCGGCCGCGCGCAACAGTTTCGACGACCGGCGTCTGGATGAGCTGGTGTTTCGTTACCGGGCACGCAACTTTCCCGCCAGCCTGACGCCCGAGGAGCAGACGCTCTGGCACGAGCACCGGGTGGCCCGCCTGTTCGACGGGGCCGGCGGCGCACGCACGGTCGAAGCCCTGTTCGACGAGATCGATGTGTTGTCGGAAACCACCGACGAGCATGGGCGTGAAGTGCTCGGAGCCTTGTACGACTACGCTGAAATGGTGGCGCCGGAGCGTTGAGCATCCATCGGTTTCATGGGCTCCATGGGTTCCGTCGGGACAATCGCTTCTGCTTCCGAGAGGCCACGGACTCCGGGCAAGCGGATGCCTCCGTGTCCCCCGCCTTCAACCTTCGGCCAAATGCTCCTCCTTTACCTGCGGCATCCGCTTGCCCGACGTCCGCGGCCCGGCAGCGTGACTGCGGGGGTCGAGGTGGTTACCTTTTCATTCGCAAGCGACACTTGCACGGGGCGGAGATATCGAGATCGGGCTGAATTCATTTGCGTTTCTCTGGCATTGCGGGCGGACAGAGGCCTGACGTACCCCGCGCCGGCTGGCGTTCGAAGGTGATGCCGAGGTGTTCAGTCGGAGTTGGCACGAGAACCCGCGCGCGCCAGCGTGTGCGTTGGCCCCGCAGTGGCCGCTTTGGAAAACGCGGGCCGGCAACCATGCGGCAGGAAACGGTGGAACAGGGCGTATGAAAAGCCTATCCTCCGGGGCGCGCGCGGTAGGCATCGCGAATAAGCGGTCAGGGTAAGAAGTGACTCAGGTTCTGGCCCAAGCGCAGGCCTTCCACGTTTGCAAAGTGGGCATCCAGGCTCAACAGGGCCGCACCATGCTCCAGTGCGCTGGCAGCGATCCAGAGATCGTTGCTGGGTATGGGCTGGCCTTTGCGTCGAAGGCTGGCGTACACAAGCGCGTAGCTGTCGGCCGTGTCAGCCGTGACGGGATAGATGCCGACGCGGGGCGAGTTTAAAAACTGCGCCAACTCCGATCGGTTTTTGGACTCTCGCGTGCCGGCGGCAAAACCAGCCAGCAACTCGCCCAGGACGGTACTGCTCACAAACAATTGTGGGGCGTGGGTGATGACCTCCACAATGACAGCCTCGCCCCGCATAAAGGCGGTGTAGGCGTTGGTATCGACCAGGATGGGGCGCATGGGTGCACTACTTCCAAAGGTCGGGGTCAAGCGCTTCGAAAGCGGCAGTTGCGGCAGAAAATTCCGCGGCATCGGCAGCGCTCCATGTACCTGCCAGCGCTTCGAGGTCGCTATAACGGCGGGCGATTGGTTTGCTCTGAGTGTTGCCCAAACCTTGGTCAATCAGGCGCAGCAACAGGGCATTGACGCTGCCGCGTTCTTGGGCCGCCATGGCTTTGAGGGCCAGGAAATTGGCGGGGTCAATTCCTCGAATACTGAGATTTGACATAAGCCACTCCTTGATAGCATTTTGCGTGCAGTCAATGGTAGCACCGCCTGGGGTGTGGGGGTCTGTTGGTCGAAATTTCATGCGAACCCCGAAATCTCCGCCTCCCACGCAGGCACCCCGAAATCAACGCGTTGAGGCGTTTGCGTGGCTTGCATGCGGGATCAGGCCGGCATACAAAAGCCGGCGACCCAGTTGATGGCCTTCGCATGAAACAGAGTTTCAGACGCCCCGTGCCTTGACCTTCGTGCCGTCGGCCACCGTCGCAGGGGGATAGACGATCACGGTGGCGCCCGCTGCCAGCCCGTCCCGGATCCAGGCTTCGCTGCCATTGCGCGCGGCAACCTTGACCCGCAGTAGCCGCGCGCGCCCGTTGTCGAGAACAAACACCGCCGACTCGGCCCTGGCCACGCCATCACCCTGCTTCAACGGGAACACCGCACTCACCGGCACACGCAAGGCGGCCGGTTCGCTGCGGGTGATGATGCGGACTCCGACGCGGAAACCGTCGCCGAGCGCGGCCCATTCGGGGCGCGGGCTGGTGATGTCGATCAACACGTTGACGCGTTGCTCCTCGACTCCCAGGGCCGACACCTTGGTGAACGCCGCCGGTTCGATCCGGCGCACCTGGCCCTGCAGCACCACCGGCCCGCCCCAGCGCTCGATCCGCACCAGGCTGCCGGGCCGGGCGATCAGCGCATCGGTGGTCAACAGTTCGGCGACCACCTCCAGGTTGCCGATGTCGCCGATCTCGATCAACGCTGTACCGAGCGGCACGGTGGTCTCGCTGGTCTGCACCACTTTGAGGATGCGGCCAGCCACCGGTGCACGCACGGTGAATGCTTCGCCGGGTCGGACACCGGCCACCGCGCCGCGCACGGCCACCAGTGCAGCACGTGCCTGCTCCAGCTCGTGCCGGGTGATGTGTTCGCTCTCGATCGAGGTGTCGAGGTCTTTCTGGGCCGCCTGGACGGCCAGCCGGTCGGTGTCGATCTTGGTGGGTGACACGAAACCCTGTTGGGCGAGTTGCTCGGTGCGGCGCAGGTCCTTGCGGGCCTGGTCCAGTGCCAGCCTGGAGGACTCGATACGCGTCGCAGCCCGCTGCACCGATCCCTCGGCCGCCCCGATACGGGCCTGTTGCTCGCGGATGGTGCGATCGTCCAGCATCGGGCTGAGCACCGGTGCGAGCTGGGCCAGCACGGCACCGGCCTGCACGCTGTCGCCTTCACGCAGCGCGATACGCTGCAGGCGCCCTGCCAGCGGCGCCGAGACCACGAAACGGTCACGCAAACGGGTGCGGGCGTCTTCGTCCACCGAGGTTTCGAAACTGCCCACGGTGGCCTGTGCCACTTCGACCTGCACCGGGCGTGGGGCAAAGGCCCACACCAGCAACCCTGCAAGCGCCAACGTGACGCCAGCGACCAGGGCGATTGTCTTGCGATTCATGGTTTGTTACTCCCGCGTTTTCAGTGCTGCCACCATGTCGAGCCGGTCGATGCGCCTGCGTACGACAAGTGCGCTGCCCAGCCCGGCCACGACCACACAGATGGCCGCCCAGGCATAGGTCGGTGGCTGGATCACCACCGGAAAAAAGAACTGGTCACTTTTGAGCAAGCCGGCGATCAAGCGCACCAGACCGTAACCCAGGCCCATGCCCACCGGCAGGGCCACGGCAATCGAGATCGCCATTTCTCCCAGCAGCAGCCCGGAGACTTCGGCTCGCGTGAACCCAAGCACGCGCAAGCTGGCCAGTTCCCAGGTGCGCTCAGCCAGCGCAATACGGGCGTTGTTGTACACCACGCCGATGGCAATGACACTGGCGAACAGCGTCAGCACCGTGCTCATGATGCGGATATTGCGCGCGCTCACCTCCTGCATGTTGCGCAGCATCGTGGCCTTGGAGAAAGCCCCTGCCACCCGCGGCATCTGGCGTGTGGCGGCAAGCAGCGCAGATTCGCTGCCAGGCTCCAGCGCCAGCACGAAGCCGCTGGAGAGGTCGCCTTCGCCGAGCGCGCGGTTGAGGGCCGGGCGGTTCATGTAGGCATTGAGCCCCATCATCTCGCGCACGCTTGCATCCACCACCAGGTGCAGCGTGCGTGGCCGACCCTCCAGCACCTCCACCTGCAGCACCTCGCCAACGGCCACACCGAGTTTGGCGGCGAGGCGGTCGGTCAACACGAGTCCGTCGCCCGCGGGCACGGTCTCGCGGTTGTCGACGTCAATGATGCGGTACAACTCCGGCACCGCCTCGTAGCCCCGGATCTGGCTGCGTTCGCGCCGGTGGCCGTTGACCAGTGTCACCGACACGAAACGGCTGGATTCCGCTGCTTTCACGCCGGGCAGCCGCGCCAGCTCGTCCCGTGCCCGGTCCGGCACGACCTCCAGCGTCCACACCGCCACATCGTTGCGCATCACCAGGCGAAACTGCGAATCCACGATGAAGTCGATGGCGTCGCGGAAGAAGTTGCCCATGATGACAATCGCCACGGCCGCCGCCACCCCGCCGATCGACAGGCTGGTGCGCCAGGGCCGGCGCTCCATATTGCGCAGGATCATGCGCAGTGACGTCGGAATTCCCGTGATGCCCAGGTGCTCCAGCAGCGTGCGCCGGTACCGCCCGGGTGCTGGCGGCCGCATGGCCTCCGCCGGCGCCAGGCGCACGGTGGCGCCGATGGCATTGAGGGTGCCCACCACGGCGGTAAGCACCGTCAGCGCCAGCGCCGTGAGCACCAGCCACGGCGCGATGGAGTGCGGGAACTCGGGAAACTTGAAGAATTCGGCATACAGGCCGGTGAACATCGTGCCCAGCACATGACCCAGCAACAGCCCGATGCCGAAGCCGGCCGCGACGATCACCAGCACCATCTTCAGAAAATGCGCGGCAATCGTCAGGTTCGGGTAGCCCAGCGCCTTGAGAGCGGCAATCTGTTCGCGTTGGGTGGCCACCAGCCGCGAGACCACCACGTTCAGCAGGAATGCCGCCACCCCAAGGAAGATGGAAGGCAGGATGGTCCCGAGCACGCGCTGCTCCTTGATTTCGTTGTCCAGCATGGCGTGCGAGGTCTGGTCGGCCCGGCCGATCGCCTCGCGGCCGCCGAACGGCGCAAGTCGCCGCTGCAGGGCGTCGATCACCGCGCGCTGGTCGGCCTGCGGGGCGAGCTTGATCGTCACCCGGTTGAACGCGCCCTGCATGTCGTAGGCCGCCGCCAACGCCTCGTGGTCGATCCAGAAAACGCCGAAGCCGCGCTGGTCCGGCATGCCCCACAACCCGGCAAAGATGTACTCCGGCGACAGCGCGACGCCGGCCACCACCAGCACCCGCCGCCGGCCGTTGACCAGCGCCGACAGCCGTGCGCCAGGCGTCAATCCATGGGCTGTGGCGAAGGTCTCGGAGACCCATGCGGGCAGCGCTCCGTCCGGCCCGGCGCGGCCGGGTGACATGGAGCTGTCCGGCGCGATGCCGCTGCGCAGCGTGAGCAGGTTCATGCGCAGCGGATGCCGGCGGTCGATGCCGATCAACTGGCCGACGATGGGGTCGGATTTGCCTTCGATTTCCACCCGCACCGCCATTTCGGTGGTGGTTTGCACATCGGCCACGCCGGGGATGCTGCGCAGCGATTCGGCGGCCGCGTTGGGTGCGCGCTTGACCGCCGCAAACACATCGGCAAAGCGGCCCTGTGCATAGAATCGGTCGCGCGCCAGAGCCAGCGAGTCCACCGCCGACAGCGTGGTCAGGAAGCCGCCGATGCCGCTGGCCACCACCAGGGCAATCGTGAGCGCCTGGCTCCACATCAGGCGCAGGTCACGCAACAGTTTTCGGTCCAGCGCCTTCATGCCATCACCAACTGAGATCCGCCGGCGAGACCTTGTGGTCGTTGTGCTCGATCCGCTGCACCCGGCCGTCGCCGAGATAGATCACGCGGTCTGCCATGCCCGCGATGGCCGCGTTGTGCGTGATGACGACAGCCGTGGTGCCCAGCTCCCGGTTGATCCGTTCGATCACCTCCAGCACCAGCTTGCCGGTGGTGTAGTCGAGGGCGCCGGTCGGCTCGTCGCACAGCAGCACGTCGGGCTTCTTGACGATGGCGCGCGCGATGGCGACCCGTTGTTGCTCGCCACCCGAGAGTTGCGCTGGAAAGTGGTCGCGCCGGGGTGTCAGGCCCACCAGATCGATCGCCTCGTCGATGCCCATCGGGTGCAGGGCAATGTCGGTCACCAGTGCCACGTTCTCGCGCACGGTGAGGCTGGGAATCAGGTTGTAGAACTGGAACACGAAACCGACGTGGTCGCGCCGGTAACGTGTGAGGTCGGCTTCGCTGGCGCCGCTGAGCACGTGCTCGTTGAAACGTACTTCGCCGGTGCTGGGAACGTCCAGCCCGCCCAGGATGTTGAGCAGCGTGCTCTTGCCACTGCCCGACGCTCCCAGCAGCACGACGAATTCGCCGCGCACAATGTCGAGCGACACGTCGCGCAGCGCCACCACGTCGACCTCGCCGGTACGGTACCGTTTGCCGAGATCCCGGGCCCGGAACACAACGTCCCCCTCTGGCGCGGACGCATCCCGGGCTCCCGCAAGCGGCATTTCAGCCCGCTTCGCGCAACGCCGCGTGCGCGGCCGCCAGTCGCGCGACAGGCACGCGGAAGGGGGAACAACTGACGTAATCCAGGCCGATGCGGTGGCAAAAATCGATACTGACCGGGTCGCCCCCGTGTTCGCCGCAGATGCCCACTTGCAGGCCCTCCCGGCGCTGGCGCCCCAGCTTCACTGCCAGCTCCATCAGGTATCCAACACCGCCCTGGTCCAGGGTGGCGAAGGGGTTGCGTTGCAGGATGCCATTGTTGAGGTACTCGGTCAGGAAGCCGGTTTCGGCATCGTCGCGGGATATGCCGAACGTGGTTTGTGTCAGGTCGTTGGTGCCGAAGGAGAAGAACTCGGCGTATTCGGCAATCCGGTCCGCCACGATGGCGGCCCGCGGCACCTCGATCATGGTGCCGAACTGGTAGGCCATGCGCATGCCTTGTTCCTTGAGCACCTTGCGCGCCTCTTCCTCCAGCACCGCGCGTTCGACCTTGAGTTCGATCGAGGTGGCCGCCAGCGGGATCATGATTTTGGGTTTGACCTTGACACCCTCGCGGGCGCACGCGCAGGCCGCCTCGAAAATGGCGCGCACCTGCATGCGCACCAGCGCCGGCATGT
>JAYVRP010000253.1:0-2246 GCA_043776215.1 Rhodoferax sp.
TAACCACCGCAGGCCGCCGGGTATTCTGCCGAGAGCAGCGTGCGCGGCGGCACATTGAAGGTGATCGGGCGGAAGGTGCCACCGTTCACCGGCACCTCCGGGAAAATGTGCTTGATGGCCACGTAACACGAGGACAGCGTGGTGTTGCGCGACATGTTCAGCGGGCCGCGCGCCATGGGGCCGGTGCCGGTGAAGTCGAAGTGCATGGTGTCGCCCTTGACCGTGATCGCCAGGCGCACCGGAATCGGCTCGTCGACGATGCCGTCGTTGTCGATCCAGTCCTCCCAGGAATAGGTGCCATCGGGCAGATCGGAGATGTAGGAGCGCATCTGCCGCTCCGAGTACGCGATCATCTCGTCGAGGCACTCGCTGAGCACCGCGCGGCCGTACTTGCGCACCAGCGCCTCGATGCCGCGGTTGCCGACGGTGAACACATTGGACATCGCGGCCAGGTCGCCGGCGATCTCGTTGGGCAGGCGCACGTTGGCGCGGATCATGGCCACCAGCGCGGTGTTGAGTTTGCCTTCCTCGTACAGCTTGATCGGCGGGATGATCATGCCCTCCTGGTGGATCTCGGTGGCGCGCGGCGCCCAGCCGCCGGGCACGTTGCCGCCCATGTCCATCCAGTGGCCGGTGGTGGCCATCACCGCGAACAACTCGCCGCCGGCAAACACCGGCGCGATGATCTGCACGTCCTGCAGGTGGCTGCCACCCAGGTAGGTGTCGTTCATGATCCACATGTCGCCGGGCTTGAATCCACCGTCGGCAGCGGCCAGTTCGATCACCTTCTGCACCGTGAACTGCATGTAGGCCAGGAACACCGGAAGGCCGTACCGGCCCTGCGCGATGGTCTCGCCCGTGGTCGGGTGGAAGATGCCGTTGGCACAGTCGTTGGTCTCCGAGATGATCGGGGAGATGGCCGCATGGATCAGGTGCAGGTCCATCTCGTCGGCGATTTGTTCGAGGCTGCCGCGCACCACGGCCAGGGTTACTGCGTCCATCACTTCACCTTTACCAACAGGTTGCCCTTGGCATCGACCGTCACGTCCATGCCAGGTTCCACGACCGTCGTGGTGTCGCTTTGTTCGACGATGGCGGGGCCATCGAAGTGCATGCCGGGCGCCAGGTCGGCGCGCTGGTAGATCGGGGTGTCGTACCAGCCGTTGAAGTGCACCTGCCGGCGCTGCCAGATCTTCGCAGCGCCGGTCGCGACAGAGGCGCTGTGTGGCAACTCCGCGCTGGTACGCTGGCCCACGGCGATCGTGCGCAGGTTGACCAGCATCACCGGCATGTTCTTGAGCGTGTTGCCGAAGGTGGCCTGGTAGGCATCGAGGAAAGCCCGCTCCAGCTGAGCGGCATCCCAGGCCGGGTCGATCACGACGCGCAGCGCATGGATCTGCCCGACGTAAGCCATGTCGGCTGCGTGCGTGACGGTGGTGCGGTCCACCGGCACCTGGCTGTCCTGGATCTGTTGCAGGCCCTGCGCGCGCTGGCGCGCGATGATGGCGGCGAACTCGGGCGCATCCAGCCGGTCCAGGCGTTTTTCGAGGGTCTGGGAGATGTCGTAGCGCAGGTCGGCATAGACGCAGCCCAGGGCGCACAACACGCCGGGGTACAGCGGCACCAGCATGGTGCTGCCACCCACCTCGCGCATCAGGGCGCCGCAATGCAGCGGGCCGGCGCCACCAAAAGCCACCAGGGCGAAATCACGCGGGTCCAGGCCGCGCTCGATCGACATCAGCCGGATGCGGCCGGCCATGCGCTGGTTCACCACGGCGAGGATCGCCTCGGCGGTTTCCTCCAGGCCCAGGCCCATCTGCCGCCCCAGGCGCTCCACCGCGCCGCGCGCGCCCTCGACGTCGAGCTTGGCATCGGTGCCGTTCATCGGGCTGTCCGGGTTGATGCGCCCCAGCGCGACATTGGCGTCGGTCACGGTCGGCTCGGTGCCGCCTCGCCGGTAGGCCACCGGACCGGGCACGGCGCCGGCGCTGCGTGGCCCCACCTGCAGCATGCCGCCGCGGTCCAGGTACGCGATGCTGCCGCCGCCCGCGCCGATGGTGTGCACATCTATCATCGGCAGACGCAGCGGAATGCGGAAATCGAGGTTGGTCAGCTCCGCCACCTTGGGCTCGCCGTTGATCACCACCGCGACGTCGAAACTCGTGCCGCCCATGTCACCGGTGATGATGTGGCTGAAACCGGCTTCAGCCGCCAGCCGCGCCGCCGCGATCACGCCGGCCGCCGGG
>JAYVRP010000254.1:0-2245 GCA_043776215.1 Rhodoferax sp.
CAGCCCCAGGTAGTTGTTGGCGCACATGTTGAGCACCTCGCGGGTGCTGCCATCGGCGGCCCGGGTGCGGATGTGCGAACCCTGGGGGGTGGCGATCACGCGTTCGGCCTTGTACAGGCCGGCATCGCGGATGCCTTGCAGCTCCTGGCCGGCGTGGCGGTAGAAATCCTGGGTTGTTGTCATGGCGATCTCCGGAGGTGTGGCTGGTGGCGCACAATGCGTGTTGTGCAAACAGGGCTAGTGTGCAGTATATCGAACACAAATGCAATATAAAGGATTAGTCATGACAAAACGCATGGGCAGACCAGTGGCCAGCACCGAACCGCCACGCGTCGGCGACACCCTGGCCGCGTTGCGCCAGTCGCAGTCGCTGTCACTCGACGAATTGTCGCGCAAGGCCGGTGTGTCCAAGTCGATGTTGTCGCAGATCGAACGCGCCCAGGCCAACCCCACCGTGGCCGTGGTGTGGCGCCTGGCCAACGCACTGGACGTGCCGATGGGCGAGTTGCTGGGCAATACACCCACCCGGTCCGAGCCGGCAATCGCGGTGGTACCCGTGCATGCCACGCCATCGCTGCGCAACCCCGACGGCAACTGCGAATTGCGCATCCTGGGGCCGATCGAACTCGCCGGGCAGTTCGAATGGTATGCACTGTCGCTGAAGGCCGGTGGCGCACTGGACTCGCAAGCCCATGAGGACGGCACACGCGAGCACCTCACTGTGCTGGCGGGCGTCGTCGAAGTTGTGTCAGGCGGCGAGACGCAGCGCCTCAAACTCGGCGAGACAGCGCGTTACGCCGCGGACCGCCCGCATGCCATCCGCAATGTCGGAAAAACCGCAGCCAGCGGCTGGCTGGTGGTGGTGCATCCGGCGTAGTGTGCAAACGCGGTTCGCGTCAATCCATCCGGTCGCCAGCGCCGGCCGGCAGCCTGCATTGCCACCCGGCATCTCGCGATGGTTCAAGGAAGGGGTGCAACCTGGCCGCCTGCGGCTCACAGCTTTACGCCCGCCCCCTTCACCGTAGGCGCCAGTGCGGCAACCTGTTCTTTCACATAGGCCGTGAACGCGGCAGGGGTGCCCGGGGTGACCGTGATTCCGAGGTCGAGCATGCGTTTGCGAATCTCGGGCTGGGCCAGAATCTCGTTGCAGGCGGTATTGATGCGCGCCACCACGTCGGCCGGTATCCTGGCTGGGCCGGAGATACCAAAAAAGTTGTCAAGCACCAGTTTGCGGTAGCTGCGCAACTCTGCCACGCTGGGCACGTCGGGCACCAGCGGCGAGCGCGTGGCCGATGTCACGGCCAGTGGCACCAACTGGCCGGTCTTGAAGAACGGCAAATACGCGGTCAGCACGTCGATACCGATCGGAATCACCCCGGCAATCAGGTCGGTGGTCATCGGGGCACCACCACGGTAGGGCACGTGGACCAGGTTGAGCCCCAACTCCTTCTTCATCAGTTCGCCATAGATGTGACCGATCGACGCTGGCCCGCCGGACCCGAAATCGAGGCGCCCCGCCTTGCGCGCCTGGGCCTCGACATCGGGCAGGGTCCGCAGGCCGACAGCCGGGTTCGCCATCACCACGCACGGGGCGGCTCCGACCGATGCGATGTGGGTGAACGCCTCGACCGGGTCGTAAGGAAGCTTGTCGAGCGCAAACGGCCCGATGGATATCGGTGTTGAGTTCGACAGCATCAGGGTGTAGCCGTCTGCGGCCGACTGCGCCACCAGGGAACCGCCCACACTGCCACCGGCGCCGGGCCGGTTGTCCACGACGACGGGTTGACCGAGCTTCTTCGCCAACTGCTCGGCCATGACCCGGGCCACGATATCGCTGGCACCACCCGGCGGGAAGGTCACGACGATCTTGATGGGTTTCTCGGGCCAGGCGGCAAGCGCGGGCAGCGCGAGTGTGGCGGAACCGGCGGCCAACACGCGAAGCACATGGCGTCGGTTGGCAAGTTGGTAGGTCGACAAGGGATGCATGAAGGGGCCTTTCGTGGAAGCTGTGGGCGGGTGGAAGTATTGAAGACTTGAGTGTGGCAGTATTGCGCGTTGACCCTCCCGGGTGGGTCAGGCCGGAAATGGCGTCAGAAAGCGCCTGGTGAATATCTGGCCGATATCCGCAGGTGCCGGCCATCCGCTGTCACGCGCCAGCACGCACTGCGTGGCGGCGAAGCGCGTGTTGTCGATGTCGCCCAGGGTCTGGCCGGGATGATCCCCGAATCCCATGTCGGACTCGCAG
>JAYVRP010000255.1:0-7263 GCA_043776215.1 Rhodoferax sp.
CGCACTGGCGTGATGTAGTGATGCTTCCATGAAGGATGAATGTTACTTTGCCGTTCTACGTGAGCTATTGAGGTTTTCGGAATTCGCGACATCCACCAATCCGTTCGCCCTGAGCCTGTCGAAGGGCTGCAGGCTTCGACAGGCGCAGCCCGAACGGTGTAATGAATTGCGAAAAGATGGGTAACATGAAAAAGAAGATTGGTGTTGATGAGCTTCGGGTGGGCATGTACCTGCAGGATCTTGGCGCCTCCTGGATCAAGAACCCTTTCTGGCGCAAGAGTTTCCTGGTCTCCGATTCGCAGGACATCGTGCTGCTCAAGGCCAGCGACATTGTGGAGGTCTGGATTGATACCGACAAGGGGTTGGACATCGTGGCGCCCGCTGTCGCTTCATCGTCGGATGCGCCACCCGCAGTGCCGGCCCCGGGGCCGCTGCCGGGCCGTTCCACCGAGCCTGTGTCGATGGAGGAAGAACTTGTCGAGGCAGCAAGGATTTGTGGCGCCGCCCGACAGGCGGTGACCTCGATGTTTCAAGAGGCCCGCATGGGCAATACGGTCGATGCGGCCGGTGCAGGGCAGTTGGTACAGGATATTTCGGATTCGGTGGCACGTAATGCCGGTGCGTTGATCAGCCTCGCGCGCCTGAAGACCGCCGATGACTACACGTATATGCATTCGGTGGCAGTGTGCGCCATGATGATCGCGCTGGCCCGCCAGCTCGGCTTCGACAAGGCCACCGTGCGTGCGGCTGGCGAAGCCGGCCTGCTGCATGACATGGGCAAGGCGTCATTGCCGATGGAACTGCTCAACAAGCCGGGAAAACTGTCCGATGCCGAGTTTGCCATCGTCAGGGAGCACCCCGCACTCGGACACGCCTTGCTGAGCAAGTCAAGCGGTGTCGGGGCGATGGCACTCGACGTCTGCCTGCACCACCACGAAAAGATGGATGGCTCGGGATATCCCGAAGGTCTGAAGGGTGACCAGATCAGCCGGCTCGCCAAGATGGGCGCGGTATGCGATGTCTATGACGCCATCACCTCCAACCGGCCCTACAAAGAGGGTTGGGACCCTGCGGAGTCCATGCGCAAGATGGGCCAGTGGTCCAGCGGACATTTTGATCCTGTGGTTTTCCAGGCCTTTGCCAAAAGCCTGGGCATTTATCCGGTGGGGTCGCTGGTGCGACTCACGTCGGGCCTGCTCGGTGTCGTCACGCAGCAGACCCAGGCTGCTTTGACGACACCGCGGGTCAAGGTGTTTTTTTCCACCAGGGATGCGGCACGTATCCCGCCGCAGGAGATCGACCTGTCAAGAGAGGGCTGCAACGAGAAGATCGTGGCCCGCGAAGACCCTGCGAAATGGAAATTCAGCGACCTCAACGACCTGTGGTCGCCCCAGGCTGATTCAAAGGCGGGCTAGCGCTTGGTGTACTGGGTTTTGCCGAACAACACATCACGCTCCTTGTCACCACTGAGGGGCTTGCGCAAGGAGGCCAGCACCTCCACGCCACGCTTCACGGCGGGGCGCTGGGCGACGCGGTCGAACCAGTTCTTGAGCCGGGGATAGTCGGCCCAGTCGATACCCTGGTTCTGCCAGCTACGCAGCCAGGGGAAGATGGCAATATCCGCGATCGAGTACTGGTTGCCAGCGATGTACTTGTGCTTGGCCAGCTGCCGGTCCATGACGCCGTACAGCCGCTTCGCCTCATTGGTGTAGCGGTTGATGGCGTAGTCGACCTTCTCGGGCGCGTACAGGCGGAAATGGTGGGCCTGACCGAGCATCGGGCCGACACCGCCCATCTGGAACATCAGCCATTGCAGGACCTCGAATTTCTGGCGGTCGGAACGTGGCAGCAACTTGCCGGTCTTGCTGGCCAGGTAAACAAGGATGGCACCGGACTCGAACAGCGTGATGGGCTTCCCGTCCGGCCCCTGGGGATCGCGCAGGGCCGGTATCTTGTTGTTGGGGCTCATGGCCAGGAATTCCGGCTTGAACTGGTCACCGGAGCCGATGTTGACGGGGTTCGCCTGCCAGTCCCGACCCAGCCGCAAGCCACATTCCTCCAGCATGATGTGGACTTTGTGACCATTGGGCGTTGGCCACGAATGGACGTCGATCATGGTCAGCTCCCCCGGGTGATGGGCATTTCGACGTTGCGCGGCCTGGTGGAATACTTGCCGAGTTCGAGTTTGGCGATGGCATTGCGATGCACTTCGTCCGGGCCGTCGGCAAAACGCAGCGTGCGCGCATGGGCATAGGCCAGGGCCAGCGGGAAGTCGTCACACATGCCGCCACCACCGTGCACTTGAATCGCCCAGTCGATCACCTGGCAGGCCATGCTGGGGGCGACCACCTTGATCATGGCGATCTCGTTCTTGGCCACCTTGTTGCCCGCCACATCCATCAGCCAGGCCGCCTTGAGTGTCAGCAGGCGGGCCATGTCGATCTTGCAGCGGGCCTCGGCAATACGCTCCTGCGTGACGGTCTGCGCCGCGACGGTCTTGCCGAAGGCCACCCGCGACGAGGCGCGTTTGCACATCAGCTCCAGCGCCCGCTCAGCCACGCCAATCAAGCGCATGCAGTGGTGGATGCGCCCCGGGCCGAGGCGCCCCTGGGCGATTTCGAAGCCGCGCCCCTCGCCCAGCAGAATGTTGGAGACTGGCACCCGCACGTTGTCGAAGACCACTTCGGCATGGCCGTGGGGAGCGTCGTCGTAACCCATGACGTTCAGGGCGCGCACGATGCGGATGCCAGGGGTGTTGGCCGGCACCAGAACCATGCTCTGCTGTGAGTGGCGCGGCGCGTCGGGGTCGGTCTTGCCCATCGTGATGTAGATCGCACACCGGGGATCGTTCGCACCGGAGGTCCACCACTTGCGGCCATTGATGACGTATTCATCGCCCTGGCGCTCGATGCGGGTCGCAATGTTGGTCGCGTCGCTGGAGGCAACGTCGGGCTCGGTCATTGCAAATGCGGAGCGGATCTCGCCGTCCAGCAAGGGCTTGAGCCAGCGCGCCTTGTTCTCCTCGGAGCCGTAGCGGGCAATGGTTTCCATGTTGCCGGTATCGGGCGCGGAGCAGTTGAACACCTCGCTGGCCCACGGCACGTGCCCCATGATTTCGGCCAGGGGGGCATATTCCTGGTTGGTGAGCCCGGCACCCGCATACCCGGACGCCGAAGCGCTGTCCACGGGCAGGAAAAGGTTCCATAATCCGGCCGCCTTGGCCCGGGGCTTGAGTTGCTCGATGGTCTGCAGTGCGCGCCACCGGTTGCCGGCGACGGTGTTGGCCTGCATTTCCGCGGCATAGGCCGCCTCGGCTGGATAGATATGGTCATCCATGAAGCGCTGCACCTTGACCTGCAGCTCTTTGGTCTTGAGGGAGAAATCGAAATCCATGGGGTGCTCCTGAAGGTGATTGCGATGTGGCGCGTCAGGCACCAGCCTGAAGCGCGAATTTCCAGGCCATCTCGGCCATCGGGCGCACCCCCGCGGCGGATTTGGTGGCCTGCGCACTGGAGGCGGTTCCTGTTTCGACGCGTTTGGCGATACCTTGCAGGATCGCGGCGATGCGGAACATGTTGTACGCCAAGTAGAAGCTCCAGTCCTGCTGCAGTTCCTCGGGTGTGGCCAACCCGGTGCGCTGGCAGTAAAGGGCGATGTACTCGGCCTCGCTCGGGATACCGAGGCTGGCCAGATCCACACCGCCAATGCCGCGAAACGAGCCCGGAGGAATGTGCCAGGCCATGCAGTGGTAGCTGAAGTCGGCCAAAGGGTGGCCCAGCGTCGACAGCTCCCAGTCGAGCACGGCCAGCACGCGCGGCTCGGTCGGATGGAACATCAGGTTGTCCAGCCGATAGTCGCCATGCACGATGCTGGTCTTGCTCTCGTCGCGCGCGCTGTCGGGCACACGCTGTGGCAACCAGGCAATCAACTGGTCCATCTCGGCGATCGTCTGCGTGCTGGAGGCGGCGTACTGTTTGCTCCAGCGGCCAATCTGGCGCTCGAAGTAGTTGCCGGGTTTGCCGAAAGCAGCCAGCCCTTGCTTGCGGAAATCGACCGTGTGCAATGCGGCGATGACGCGGTTCATTTCGTCGTAGATCGCGCCGCGCTGGGTGTTGGACATGCCGGGCAACGACTGGTCCCACAACACGCGCCCCTGCATGAACTCCATGACGTAGAAGGAGCGCCCGATGATGGACTCGTCTTCACATAGACAAACCATGCGGGGCACCGGCACATCGGTCCCCTGCAGGCCACGCATGACGGCAAATTCACGCTCCACGGCGTGGGCCGAGGGCAGAAGCTTGGCGACCGGCCCGGGCTTGGCCCGCATGACGTAGCTGCGCTCCGGCGTGATGAGCTTGTAGGTGGGGTTGGATTGGCCACCCTTGAACATTTCCACAGTCAGGGGGCCGCCAAAACCCGGCAGGTGTTTGTCCAGCCAGGCGCTGAGCGCACCGATATCAAAGAGGTGCTGGTCACTGACCGCGCGGGTACCGACAAAGTGTTCGAAATCGTTCATGGTAGGGGTGGCCTCAGTGGTCGGCGTCGACAATACGCATCAGGGCTGCCCGGTTGCGTATGATCAGCCCGCCAGGTTCGATCCGGATGCTTTCCTCGCGCTCCATGGCCTTGAGTTCCTGGTTGACCCTCTGGCGCGACGCACCCAGCAGTTGTGCCAGTTCTTCCTGCGCCAGTTGAAGGCTGATGCGCATCTCGCTGGCATCGGACAGGCTGGGTACGCCATAACTGCGCACCAGATGGATCAGCTGCTTGGCCAGCCGCGCGCGCAAGGGCAACGTGTTGAGGTCTTCCACGAGGCCATACAGCTGGCGGATGCGCCGGGCATGTAGCCGAAGCATGGCTTCGTACAACTCGACGTGCGCGGACAGGATCTTCCGGAAATCTGCTCTCGCGACACACAAGGTAGTGCATTCCCCATGGGCGTAGGCATCGTGCGTCCGCCGGTCGCCGTCGAAGATGGCCACGTCGCCGAACCAGATGCCGGGTTCGACATAGGTGAGCGTGACCTGCTTGCCGGAAATCGATGTGGAGCTTACGCGTACGGCGCCCTTTGCACAGGCCAGCCATTCTTCGGGTGGGTCTCCGCGTGCGGCGATCAGCTCGCCGTCGCGGTACCGTTTGACGTAGGCGCATCGAAGGATGTCGTGCCGCAATGAGGGGGAAAGTGAGCCGAACCAGCGACCACTGTTGATCGCCTCGCGTTCTTCGATGGTAAGGATCGGGTTGTCCATGGCCTGTCTTTTCGGTGACTGCGGTGCGGCCTATTGTCGCGCGCGGGTGATGGGTGAGGCCCAGTCTTCCTCGTGCAGCAGGCTCAGGCCGATCGCGCCGCGCCGGCGCAGCCAAGGGCTGGGCCGGTAGCGCGGATCGCCATAGACCGTCTGCAGGTTGAACAGGACTTCCAGTACATTGGTGGGCCCGTAGCAGTTGCCCATCTCGAGCGGGCCCATCGGATAACCCAGGCCCATCTTGACCGCAGTTTCCAGATCGGCCGGTGAGCAGATGCCCTGCTGGCACATGTCGGATGCGATGTTCACGATGGTGGCCACCACACGCTGGGTCACGAAGCCTCCACTGTCCCGGATGACACTCACTGGTTTACCATCCCGTGCCATCAGGGCATGTGCCGCCAGACGCATATCGGACCGGGTGGCGGGATTGGTGGCCAGCACCCGGCGTTTCGTCGCCGCGTCATCGACCAGCATGTCGATTCCAATGGTGCGTGCCGGGTCGAGGCGCTCCACGACCGCCACGGTCGTGATATCGAAACCCAGTGGGGCGACCAGAGTCAGTGCTGCGGGTGATGGCGACGCGCCGGTCTCGATGCTGGCGCCCAGTGACTGGAGCAATTGCAGGAGCGGAGCCCGCCGGGCGGCGCGCGCAGACACCCACACCGGGGGCATGGTGTCCACTTGTGGAGGGATAGGTTCCGCAGGGGGCTGCAGCCGCCCGTCCGCGTACTGGTAGAAGCCTTCTCCGGCCTTGCGGCCGACCAGCCCACCCGCAACGCGTTGCGCCGCCAGGGCGCTGGGACGGTAACGAGGCTCCTCGTAATACTGCCGGTAGACCGACTCCATGACCGGATGGGACACGTCCAGGCCCGTCAGGTCCATCAGCTCGAAGGGGCCGAGTTTGAATCCGACCTGGTCCCGCAGGATACGGTCAATGGTTGCGAAATCGGCAATACCTTCCGACACGATGCGCAGCGCCTCTGTGCCGTAACCGCGCCCGGCATGGTTGACGATGAAACCCGGGGTGTCGGCCGCATTCACCGGCGTGTGTCCCATCTGCCTGGCATATTTGGAGAGTCCGACGCAAACACCGGGGCTGGTTCTCAGACCGGCGATGATCTCGACCACCTTCATCAAGGGCACCGGATTGAAGAAGTGCATGCCTGCAAACTGTGCCGGACGCTGCAGGCGGGCGGCAATGGCGGTGACCGACAGGGACGAGGTATTTGTCGCCAGCACAGCGTCAGCGCGGACGACCCGTTCAAGAGCAATGAAAAGGTCGGCCTTGGCGTCGAGCCGCTCCACGATCGCTTCGATGACCAGGTCACAGGCTGACAGCTTTTCGATGGCGTCCACACAGGCGAGGCGAGACTTGTACTGCGTCAGTTGACCGGCATCGAGCCGGCCCTTGTCGTGCATGCGCTCCCATTGCGTGAAGATGTCGGCCTGTGCTTTGGCACACGCTTGTGGCTGGGCGTCGAAAAGGCAGACGGCGCTGCCGGCTTGCGCGGCCATCTGGGCGATCCCGCGACCCATGGCGCCCGCGCCGACTATGCCTGTGGTTTGGAAATGAGGATTCATGTGTTGGATTATTGTCTGAATCACCAGGTGATCTGCGTCGTGCGGGTGCACCAGCGGGTCCGCTTGAAGGGGCCTGTGCGAGAATTTCTGGGGGACCTCGAGATGACATTAAGTTGGGTGACAATCGGCTGGATCGGTCCACATCATTAATTTCATGCCGGCAATAAAACACAGGTTACTTGGGTTGGCGCTGCTTGTTGCGGCGCTCGACAGCCAGGCATTGACATTGGGCCGTATGCGCGGAGCAGCACTGATCGGGCAAGGCCTCGACGTGACGATCCAGGTGCAAACCGATCCGGACGAAGGGCCAGCCAGTCTGTGTCTGGAGGCCGACGTGTTCCATGCGGATGCCCGCCAGGATCCGGCGCGCGTGCAGGTGAGTTACGAGACGACCCAGACACCTCAGTCCGTCAATGTGCGGGTGCAATCC
>JAYVRP010000256.1:0-2236 GCA_043776215.1 Rhodoferax sp.
TCGAGCATGCCGGATTTCATGGTCGCCTCGCGCATACTCTTGATCAGTTCGCGCATGAACAG
Source organism: Rhodoferax sp. (assembly GCA_043776215.1). GTDB lineage: Bacteria > Pseudomonadota > Gammaproteobacteria > Burkholderiales > Burkholderiaceae_C > CAISIP01. Next base: position 63 of record JAYVRP010000256.1, read on the forward strand.
CGATTCGAACTGCTTCGCCGCTTCCTTGATCGCGCCGGGTGAATTCTGGCCGGCCTGCAATTTGAGTGTGTTGAGCGAGCGGGCGTCCGCGGCCAGTGCGTTCGGCTGGGTGGCGAGTGGCGAGATGGACATCTAGATCACCTCCAGTTCCGCATTCAGGGCACCTGCGGCCTTGATGGCCTGCAGGATGGCCAGCAGGTCCTGGGGCGTGGCGCCCAGGGCATTGAGTGCACGCACCACGTCGGCGAGTTGCGGCGCCGCCGGCACCTGGATCAGGATGCCGGGCTCCTGCTTGATCTGGATATTGGCCCTCTCCGCAACCACAGTCTGGCCGCCTGTGGAGAGCGGGGCCGGTTGGCTGATGACGGGCGTCGAACTGATACTGACCGACAGGTTGCCGTGCGCGATCGCGCACGGTCCCAGCGTGACCGCCTGGTTCAACACGATCGACCCGGTGCGCGAATTGATCACCACCTTGGCCGCCGGTATGGAATTCTCCACAGGCAACTCCTCCATCTCGGCGATGAAGGTGACACGCGCGTTCGGGTCCGTCGGTGCCCGGACCTGCACCGTGCGTCCGTCCAGCGCCTGCGCCGAACCGTCGCCGAAGCGCTTGTTGATGGCCTGGGCGACGCGCCGCGCGGCCTGGAAGTCAGAGGCTTCCAGGCCGAGCCGGAAGGTGTCGCCGTCCTGCAGCGGTGTCGGGACGGCGCGCTCCACTTGGGCGCCACCCGGGACGCGTCCGGCACTCAGGTGATTGATCTGGACCTTGCTGCCACCGGCCGAGGCGCCAGCGCCGCCCACGATCAGGTTGCCCTGGGCCAGCGCGTAGATCTCGCCGTCCACGCCACGCAGGGGGGTGCTGATCAGCATGCCGCCCTTGAGCGACTTGGAGTTGCCCAGCGACGAAACATTCACATCCAGCGTCTGGCCCGGCCGGGCAAATGCCGGCAGTTGGGTGGTGACCAGCACGGCCGCCACATTCTTCAGTTGCAACGAGGCGGCAGTGGCCGCCGGCAGTGTGATGCCGAGTTGCTGCAGGTAGTTGCTCAGGCCCTGGGAGGTGTAGGGCATTTGTGTGGTCTGGTCGCCCGTTCCGTCGAGCCCCACCACCAGGCCGAAACCGGTCAACTGGTTGCTGCGCACGCCTTCGATGGCCGCGATCTCCTTGATGCGGGCGGCGCTGGCCGGGCCGGCCAGCAGGCCGCAGGCCACCAACACCATCAGGAAAAAACGGGCAACCCGCGGAGTGTGGGGGGAAGTGCGCATCGGGATGGCCCTAGAACGGCAACATGGCCATGAAGAATCGTGCGATCCAGCCCACCGTCTGCGCCTCGGCCTGTGCGCCGCGGCCCCGGGACTCGATGCGGGCATTGGCGACCTGGGTGGAACTGACAATGCTGCCCGGCTGCACCACGCGCGGGTCCACGGTGCCGGAGAAGCGCAGCACATCGACGTTCTGGTTCACGCCGATCTGCTTTTCGCCGGCCACCACGAGATGGCCATTGGGGAGCACTTCCACCACCGTGGCCGTGATCGACCCGGAAAAAGTGTTGGCGCTGGCGGTGGCACCCACTCCGGAAAAGTCGTTCGCCGACGATGTTCCAAGCGTGAGTTGCGGCAGCATGGCGGCATTCGCAAACGGATAGGCGCTGATGGCGGCATCCATCGAGCTGGTGCGGTTGGCGGTGGACGACGACTTCTGGCTGGCCGTGACGTTCTCGACGATCTGGATCGTCACCGTGTCGCCCACCATGCGGGCACGGCGGTCTTCGAAGCCCGGGCGGTAACTGGCGGTCTGGAACAAGCTACCGGTGGGAGCCCGTGCGGATACCGCCACAGGGGCGGCATGCGCCACCGGCATGGGTGCGAAATCGACACTCACCTTTTGTGGCAAGGACTCGCAGCCCCCACACAGGGCGGCCAGTACCAGCGTGCCGGCGAGCAGAGGGAACGCGGCGGCCATGCGCATCACAGTTGCCCCAGTTTTTGCAACATCTGGTCCGAGGTCTGGATCGCCTTCGAGTTCATTTCGTAGGCGCGCTGGGTCTGGATCATCGTGATCAACTCCTGTACCACGTTGACATTGGAGGACTCCAGGAAACCCTGGGACAGCGTACCCAGGCCATTCGACCCTGGTGTTCCGGTGCTGGGCTGGCCTGATGCCGGGCTCT
>JAYVRP010000257.1:0-2234 GCA_043776215.1 Rhodoferax sp.
CGCGAACAACGCAAACGGGAAAGCCGCAAGGCCTTGTGGCGCTGGCTCGTGGCCGGGCTGTGCATGATGCAGGTGATGATGTACGCCTACCCGGCCTACATCGCCCACCCCGGTGACCTCAGTGCCGAAATGGAGCAACTCCTGCGCTGGGCCTCCTGGGTGCTGACGCTGCCGGTCATCCTTTTTTCGTGCGGGCCGTTCTTCCGCAGCGCCCTGCGGGACCTGGCATTGCGCCGGGTCAGCATGGACCTGCCGGTGGCGCTGGGCATGCTGATCACGTTCATCGTCAGCAGCGCCGGTACCTTTGATCCCCAAGGTGTGTTCGGGCGCGAGGTATTTTTTGACTCCCTCACCATGTTCGTCTTTTTTCTGTTGACGGGCCGCATGCTCGAAACCCGCATGCGGGACCGCACGGCGGGTGCGCTGGAGTCGATGATGAACCGCTTGCCGGATGCCGTGCAGCGGCGCCGGGCGGATGGCCAGTTCGAGCCGGTGGCGGCGCGGCGCCTGGTGGTGGGAGATGTGGTCAGGGTGTTGCCAGGCGAGGCCTTCGCGGCCGATGGTAGGGTGATTCAGGGCGAGACCCAGGTTGATCAGTCTTTGTTGACTGGCGAGTCACGCCCGGTGCCCAGAGGCGTGGGTGCTCCCGTCGTGGCGGGCAGCCACAACCTCAGTGCCAGCGTGGAGGTGCGTGTCGAGCGGGTGGGTGATGACACCCGTTTTGCGCAGATCGTGGCGCTGATGCAGAGTGCGGCAACCTCGCGGCCGCGGCTGGCCTATCTGGCCGACCGCCTGGCCAAGCCGTTCCTGATCGGTGTCCTGCTGGCAGCGGCCGCATCCTGCGCCTATTGGTGGCCTATGGACCCGGGCCACGCATTGATGGTGGCCGTGGCGGTGCTGATTGTGACGTGTCCCTGTGCGTTGTCTCTGGCTACGCCGGCTGCCATGCTGGCCAGTGCTGGTTCGCTGGCGCGCGCCGGGGTGCTGGTTCGGCGTTTGCAAGCCCTCGAGGGTCTGGCCTCGGCAGACACGGTGGTGTTTGACAAGACCGGCACGCTGACGCGCGACGCGATGCGTATCCAAACCGTGCGGGTTCGACCAGGGTCCACCGAAGCCGAGGCATTGGGTTTCGCGGGCTTGTTGGCCCGCCATTCGTTGCACCCCGTGTCGCGCGCGTTGGCAGACGCTGCGCAGCGGGCCGACCCGCCACCGTACGCTTGGCGCACGTTGGAGGTGGTCGAGTCGGTGGGCCAAGGAATCCGCGGTCGGGTTGCCGTGGGCGACGCGGAATCGGCAGTTGCCACGCTGGTCCTGGGATCGGCCGAATTCTGTGGCCTTGGCGAGCCAGTGGGCCATAGTCTTCACCAGACCTTTCTCAGCGACGAGCACGGATGGCTTGCGACCTTTGAACTGGAGCAAGACATTCGTGACGATGCGCGCAGCACGGTCGACGTTTTGCGCAATGCCGGGCTCTCGGTCTGGATGTTGTCGGGTGACGACCCGGCTGCCGCTGCCTCGGTGGGGCGGCAGGTCGGTATCACCCAGGTACGGTCCGATTGCACGCCAGCCGGCAAACTCGCCACCGTGACAACACTTCAGGCGCAAGGTCACCGGGTGGTGATGGTGGGTGACGGTTTGAACGATGCGCCAGTGCTGGCGGTGGCGGATGTGTCGTTTGCGTTTGGGAAGGCGGTGCCCCTGGCCCAGTCCCATGCGGATTTTGTCGTGCTCGGGGACCGCTTGAACGACATTGCAAGCACACTGGTGCTGGCCCGCCGCACGATGCGCATCGTGCGCCAGAACCTGTGGTGGGCACTCGGGTACAACCTGGCCTGCGTGCCCCTTGCAATCGCAGGGTGGTTGCCGGCATGGTTGGCCGGGCTCGGCATGGCGGCCAGTTCGCTGGTGGTGGTACTCAACGCGATGCGTTTGTCAGCCCGAATTCAGTCACTGGTGCCAGCGTAATGGATATCCTTTATCTGCTGATCCCGTTGTCCGTGGTGCTGGTGTTTTTCATCCTGGCTGGCTTGTGGTGGGCGGTGGACCGCGGGCAGTTCGAGGACATCGAAGCCGAGGGGTCGCGCATACTGGATGACAAGCGGGATGTCTGAGCCGAGTTTGATGTTCGTCAAGTCACCTCAGGGTTTGCCATAGGAAACTCGCCGGGGTCCAATCAAGAAGAGGTAACAATGGAATTTTCCAATACAAAAGCGATCGCCTACAACGACACCGTG
>JAYVRP010000258.1:0-2232 GCA_043776215.1 Rhodoferax sp.
CGGACAGGCCGGCAAAGGCGTCGTCCACGCACTTGCCGTTGCCCGGTGCCAGACGGAACACATTTTTGAGGCCGCGGCTGACGATGGCATCGGACACGCCAACGTCGATCAGGAAGGGCGTGTTGTATTTGGCTGCAGCCTGTGTGGCGGGCAGGGCGATGCCACTGGCGAAACAACCCACATAGGCCGCCACGCCTTCCTGCTGCATACGCTCCACCTCACCGACACCCACCTCGGGGCGCGACTGCGAATCGCCCAGCAGGGCTTCGAGCTTAGCGCCGCCCATGCTCTTGATGCCGCCGGCGGCATTGATCTCGTCGATGGCCAGCTGGCCACCCAGGCGTGACTGCCCGCCGCTGTAGGCGAGTGCTCCGCTGACCGGATGCAGCAAGCCGACCTTGACGGGTTTGGGTTGTGCCAGCAAGAGGCCGGGCGCGCCCAGCAGACCAGTGGCCGCACCGGCCTGGAGAATCAATCGACGCGACAGGGAGGCGGAGGTGTTCATGGGGGTCCTCGTGGTGATGAATTTAATATTGTTCCACAAATAGAACAATTGGATTAGACTATGCATGCTTCGTGCCTGCAAGTCAACTGCTGCAAACCCTGACCGGCCGTGCCGGAGAACCACGCGTTATGGACCATACGCTGTATGCCTATTCGGCGCTGCCCCGGCGCGAGGCACAAGCCTGCGCGGACCGTCCGGGCCTGGTGGCGCACGTGGTGCTGTTTCTGGAGCACTGGGAGCTGACACCTCCCGAGGGTGCGCTGCGCGACCCGCGCCTGGTGGGCGAGTTCGGCAGCTTCACACCCGACTACCGCAGCTGGACGCAACGCGAATACGGCCTGCGCGTCGGCATCTTCCGGGTCATCGACGCATTGCGCGATGCTGGCGTGCGCCCCGTCATTGCGGCCAATGCGATGGCCGTGCAGCGGCTCCCGCGATTGGTGCAGGTGTTCACCGAATGGGGGTGTGATTGGCTCGGGCATGGCCTGGCAGCCACCCGGATGGTGCATGCGCGCATGGCACTGGACGAACAGCGCGCGGTGATCGCCGATTCCCTGGCGGCTATCACGCGGGCCACCGGCACCCGGCCCCTGGGCTGGGTCAGCCAGGACTGGGGCACCACACCCGATACCGCGCGCCTGCTCGCCGAGGCTGGCGTGCGCTACACGCTGGACTGGTGCAACGACGACCAGCCGTACTGGATGCAAACGGCGCCGCCGCTGCTCGCGGTGCCTCTGTCGGCCGAGTGGGACGATGTGCAGTGCCAATGGCTGCGCCATGTCGAGCCTCGAGCCCATGCCGAACTGGCCGCCGCCGCCTTCGAACACCTGCAGGCCGAATGCCTGCGGCACCAGCGCAATGCCGTGTTCGGCCTCGCGCTGCACCCCTGGGTGTGTGGCATGCCCAGTCGCATCGCGGCCCTGCGTGCCTTGCTGCAGCGCCTGCGCGCGCAACCGGGCGTGTACTGGAAGACGCCAGAGCAGGTTCTTTCCCACCTCACCGGAGACATGCCCCGTGGACTACCTTGACACCTTCAGTACGTTTGCGGCAGACCTCAGCTATGGCACGCTGCCGCAGGCTGTGCGCGAGCAGACCGGCTGGATCCTGGCCGACACCCTGGCGGCCATCGTCGGCGGCTCGGCCGAGCCGGAGCTGCGCGCACTCGCTGCGAGGCAGGATGCGGGTGGCCTGGCCACCCTGGTCGGGCTGGGCCGGTCTGCCGGCGCGGATGCCGCCGCGTTGGTCAACGGCACCGCCGGCACCTTTCTGGAGATGGACGAGGGCAATCGCTTTTCGCGTGGACACCCGGCCGTGCATGTGATTCCCGCCGCGCTGGCCTTGTGCGAGGCGCGTGGCGCGAGCGCCGACGTTTTCCTGTCGGCGCTGGTCACGGGTTACGAGGTGGGTTCGCGCCTGGGTGCGGCATCGCGGCTGCGTACGTCCATGCATCCGCACGGCACCTGGGGCACCATCGGGGCCGCAGCCGCATGTGCGCGCGTGGCCGGAATGCCTGGTGCCGCCATGCGTGAGGTCATCAACATCGGAGCGTCCATGACCACGGCCACCTCCAAACAGACCATGCTCGATGGCGGCCTGGTACGCAATGTCTATGCCGGCCTGAGCAACCGTAACGGGCTGCTGGCGCTGCAGCTTGCAGAAAGCGGCTTCTCGGGGGAACGTGATGGCCTGGCCTCGTTGTTCGGCAAGATCGTCTCCGAGCATTTCGA
>JAYVRP010000259.1:0-2231 GCA_043776215.1 Rhodoferax sp.
GGCGCGAAAACTCATAGTCCTTGGACTGGGTTTCGTAGTGTTTGCTGCGGTGGATCAAATGCACGATGGTGATGGCGGCCGGTGAGCCGGCATCGAGCAGGGCGCGCAAATCCGGGTCATCGGCAAAACCCGGCGGCAGGCGGGCGGCCAGGCGTTGTGCGGCGTGGGTCAGCTTCTGTTGCGCGGCGACCAGATCGGTGTTGAGCCGGGTACGGCTCGCGAACTGGATGTCCTTGCCGCGCTCCGCCACTTCGCCGAGGTTGCGCGGCATGGGGCCACGTGCGCTAAACAGGTCGACCTGGAACACCAGCGTGTCGGCGGACGTGGGTTGGTCAATCACGTACTGCAGCGGTGTGTTCGACACCAGGCCCCCATCCCAATAGAAAACACCGTCGATCTCCACCGGGGCAAAACCCGGCGGCAGGGCCCCGCTGGCCATGATGTGGCGGGAATCGATGGGGCCATGACCGGCACGCGGGCTGGAGTCGAAGTACTGGAAGTTTCCGGTGGTGACATTCACCGCCCCGACCGACAGGCGCACCTGAGTCCTGTCCTGCCGGTGGGCATTGAGCAGGTCGAAATCCACCAGTTGGCGCAGCGTCTTCTCCAGTGGCGCTGTATCGTAATAACTCAAGGCGCCGGCGGTGCCCTGAGCCTGGAAGGGTGCCGGGGGAAAACGCGGCTGGAAGAACCCGGGCACACCCACCGCTGCCGTGAATGCCGCGCTGGATTCGTTGAAGATTTCCCTGGCCAGCGCGCCGAACAGCTGCGGCAGCGCCGGCATGAGCAAGCGCGAAGACACACGGTCCCAGAACTCGCGCAGGCGCGCGACCCGGAGTTGCGGCAGGTTGCCGGCAATGATGGCCGCGTTGATCGCACCGATGGAGACCCCCGCGATCCAGTCGGGCACGATGCCGTTGTCGTGCAGTGCCTCGTAGGCCCCAGCCTGGTACGCGCCCAGCGCCCCGCCACCCTGCAGCACCAGTACGCAGTGTTCGGGGTGCAACTCGAAGTTCTTGGGCATATCGGCGCTGATTCCTGGCGCCGCAGGCTGACGCCGCACTCATCATCGGCCGGTGATCGGACCAGCTACCATGCGGGCATGCAGCATTACCACCCACGATGGCTGGACGCCTGGCGTGCGCTGTCCGCGCCCGACGCGGATCCGGCACTGTTGCCCGCGCTGGTACAGGCCTATTCGGAACCGCAGCGCAAGTACCACACGCTGCAGCATCTGGATGCATGCCTGAAGCATTTCGACACACTGCGCGCGCAGGCGCAGCGGCCCGGTGAAGTGGAACTGGCGCTGTGGTTCCATGACGCCATCTACGTGGTCGGCGCCACTGACAACGAGGCCAGGAGTGCCGAGTGGGCACACTCCGCGCTTGCATCCGCCGGTGCCAGTGCCACTTGCGCGCAGCGGGTGCACGCGCTGGTCATGGTCACCTGCCACGACGTGCCACCACAGACGCCCGACCAGGAAATCCTGCTCGATGTGGATCTGTCCATTCTGGGCGCCTCAGACGCTGTGTTCAACACGTATGAGGCGCAGATCCGCGCCGAGTATGCGTCGGTGCCTGAGAACGCATTCCGCAGCCGACGGCGACGCATCCTGACGGCGTTCCTGGACCGGCCGCGACTCTTCCACACCGGGCATTTCCATTCGCTGCTGGACGCGCAGGCGCGCAGCAACCTCGAGCGCTCGATCCGTCAATTGGGATAAGGGCTGGCGCAACTGAAGTACCGCTGGATACCCGCGCTGCAAGTCGGATTGCAGGGCTTTCGGGAGTTGGGTCATTGGGACACGTGGCCCCCGTCCTCAATACAGTGACACCGCGCCGGCCCGGTTCTGTCTGGGACCTTCCTGGCGGGCACGACGCCGTCGTTCAAATACCAAGTGGCCTTCCCCGATGGGAAGATCTACGCGCGCTGCGGCCACATTATGTCGGTGCGCCTGCAGCCGGAGTTCCGGGCCCGTAAACTGCTGCCGGCGATCAACCCCGCGCGGCCGTGGCTTCGTCCAGCGCCTTGCACGACGGAGCGCAAACGGTTTGCGACTTGCCGGCAACCTTGCGCGTGCCCATCAAGGACCGGGGCCGGTGCTTTCCGCACATGAAGCAGGACATGGTGGCGCCGCCAAACGATGCCGCAGCCGCGAACGGAGAACCGGACGCCTTGGATTTGTAACGCAGACCGTCGGCCATGACAGCCGTTTTCGCCTCAGCTTTGGC
>JAYVRP010000260.1:0-2227 GCA_043776215.1 Rhodoferax sp.
CCCGGCATTGATCGAGTCCCGGGTGCAGCCGCATGTGGATGCCGTCCGTTGGGCCGAGCACCTGGTGTTCGTCTACCCGGTGTGGTTTCATGGCCCGCCAGCCATGCTCAAAGGCTGGCTGGAGCGGGTGTTCCTGCCCGGCGTGGCATTTACGGTGGCACAAAAGAAAGGCGAGAAGACGCGGCCAGGCCTGCAGCATATCCGCCGGCTGACGGTGGTCACCAGTGGCGGCTCCCCGTGGTGGTGGCTGTGGGTGGTGGGCGACCCTAACCGCCGCCTTTTCGCCCGCGCGATCCGCGCGTTGTGCGCCAAGTCTTGCCGCTTGACATGGCTGCAATTGCACAGCATGAACAATGTGACGAAGGACGACCGGACCCGTTTCATCGCCCGCGTCGAGCGTACCCTGGAGGTCTTGACATGAGCAGTACGCAAGCTGTGGGTACGCCATTGGCCAACTATGCGGCCTGGCGGCGTGCCGGTGATTTTGTGTTTGCCAGCGGCGTGATTGCCGTGGACCCGGCCAGCCGGCGTGTGGTGGACACCTACGAGCAACTCGGGGCGCCAGCACGTGCCGGCCTGGCCCGGCTGGGTTACGACACGGGCCAGATGTCGGTGGATGTTTTCGAGGCTCCGATTGCAGCGCAAAGCTGGTTCGTGCTCAACCGGATCCGCGAGATAGCGACCGAGAACCACGGCCAGATGGGCGACGTGGTGCGGCTGGTGCAGTACTTTCGCGACCTGCGCCATTACCCGATTTACAACCGGGTGCGTGGGCTCTTCTTCGCCGATCCGGTGGTGAGCACCGTGGTGGAGGTCAGCCGAATGCTGCCGGGCGACGGTGTGCTTTTGGAGGTCGAGGCCACTTATTTCATTCCCTCGCGCTGAGATCCTGGCAGGGCCATGCTGGCGCTGGGGGTGGCCTCGGGAAAGTGGTAGATCGTGTCGTTGAGATTGCGCGCGACATCGCGCGTATCGGCGTCGCTCCATTGCAGCCCTGCGACGCCCTGCCATCGCCGCACCTGCGCCACCAGGCTGCCCCAGTTTGCCGCCAACTTGCCATTGCGCCAGTGGACTTGCGTGTCGTGGCACGCGATGCAATGGGTGGTGTACAGCAGCTGGCCGCGCGTCTGCGGGGCCGGTGCCTGGGACCGTGCCAGCGTGCCGCTGACCAGCAATGTGACCAGCAGCAGGGCATGGATGAGGTGCTTTGTCATTTTTCATCTCCCGGGGACGTCTGATCATTAAACCATCACGGCGCCTGCCTATACTGTGTCATGTCATCCATCCAGCACATCGATGTTTCGAGTGATCAAGGTCGCCAGGCAAACCTGTGGATCCCGGCGCGTTTCGCAATGGTCGGGCGCTAGGCGATGGCCCAGGTTCTTCTCGACAATTTGACCAAGAGCTGGGGTTCCCACACCGCGGTCAATGGTGTGAGTTTTGTGGTTCCCGAAGGGCAGCTGGTGGCGATTCTCGGACCTTCCGGTTGCGGCAAGTCGACCATCCTGCGGCTGATCGCCGGGCTGGAGGAGCCTACCTCCGGCCGGGTCGAAATCAACAACCAGGACGTCACCCGGCTGTCGCCCTCGGAGCGGCATATTTCCATGGTGTTCCAGTCCTACGCGCTGTTTCCGCACCTGACGGTGGCGGAGAACGTCGTGTTCGGGCTCAAGGTGCGCAAGGTGGCGCCGGCGCAGCGTGATGCCCGTCTCAAGCGGGTGGCCGATCTGGTGGAGCTGACTCCTTATCTCGACCGCAAGCCGGGGCAGTTGTCCGGCGGTCAGCGCCAACGCGTGGCTTTGGCGCGGGCGATCATCGCCGAGCAACCGGTGTGCCTGATGGACGAGCCGCTTTCCAATCTGGATGCGCAGCTGCGGCATGAGATGCGGGTGGAGATCCGCGCTTTGCAGCAGCGCCTGGGAATGACCATGGTCTATGTCACCCACGACCAGACCGAAGCCATGACCATGGCCGATCTCGTGATCCTGATGCGCAACGGTGCAATCGAGCAGGCGGGGGCGCCGGCCGCGCTGTACAACCGGCCGCTGACTTCGTTTGTCGCCAGCTTCGTGGGCGCACCGCCGATGAATCTGGTGCCGGACGGGAACATCGTTCGGGGCATCCGGCCCGAGCATGTCCGGCCCGGCTCCGGCGATTCGGCGTCTATTGCCAGAACCGGCAAGGTGGTCGCCGTGGAGTACATGGGGGCGGACACGATTGTCTCGCT
>JAYVRP010000261.1:0-7231 GCA_043776215.1 Rhodoferax sp.
CTGGGTTTCTCCGAGATGCCGATCAAGACCGCCGCGCAGTTCGAGGAGCAAGTCAAGCGGGATCTGCGCGACTGGGGCGCGATTGTCAAGGCTGGAAACATCAAGGCGGATTGAGGTTGTGACGCAGGGTCTGGAGGCGCCGGGCCAGCGGAGCCAGGGCGACCTGGCACAGGCCCCGCTACAAACACACGAGCTGCGGATCGACTTGACACCAGACGACCAGCCGGAAGACCGTTTCTCGACACACGTCAACAACGCGCGTCATTTTGCTTTTATCAACCGTACCTTCCATGGCTGGTACGTGAAGATGGGCCTACGGGCGCGATTCCCGGCTACACCGCCGCGATGGTGCATGTGTTCTACGATTTTTTGCGCCAGGTGCAGGTGCCCGGAGTGGTCCTGTGCCGGATCACGGTGATCCGGGTGGGCCGGTCCAGCCTTCGGCATGGCATCGAGACCCGGGATGTTGGCGGCGAACCCGTGCTGGCCGGGCGCGGCCACTCGATCCACGTGCGGGTGGAACGCGCCAGCGGCAAGCCCTTGCCCTGGCCGGCCGAGGTACTTGCCAAATGTGTGCCTCCCGCCGATGGACCCGGGTGTCCGGGTTAAGTACAGGGCTGATCCTGCAAGGTCATTTTCGGTTCGGGCTGAGCCTGTCGAAGGGCCGCCTGCCCTGAGCCTGTCGAAGGGAGCCTGTCGAAGCCTGTCCTGAGCCTGTCGAAGGGCCGCCTGCCCTGAGCTTGCCAACGAACCCTTCGACAGGCTCAGGGCGAACGGCTGTGAAGTTGTCGCGATTTCCGAAAAACTCATTACGGCTTGACCGACGTCTTGCTGCGGACATGGCTGAACAGGAGGACGCGGGCGTAACGCCCGGTCATTCTTCCTGCCAGCCGGCTACACGCCGGCACGGCCGACGTGCTGGTTCCTTGAATTTCGCCGCCCCGGTCAGTTCGCGGGAACCGGCCGGTTGTTGCGGATCACCATGACCGCCGGGCCGTATTCGGGAATTCGGTCGGCTTTCTGGGTCCACTTGCCACCACCGAGCACGACATCGGCGTCGCGCAGCTTCATGATGGCTTCAAGCACCTTTTCACGCGTCGGGTTGGGCATGGAATCCTTGATTGCACGGGCGGCGAGCAGGGTTTCCGAATAACCCACGGCCGCCCAGTTGTCGGGGGCGGTGTTGTAGAGACGCTTGTAGTTCTCGACGAACTTGACATTGAGCGGCGCCGTGGACTGGTCATTGAAATCGATCGAAAAATAGGTGTTCTCGACCGCCTTGCCGCCGATCTTGAGGTAGTCGGCGCCCAGGCCGGCAGTGCCGAAGAACGCCGTGTTGGCGCCCACGCCGGCCTGCTTCAACTGGATGACCAGATTGGCAGCCTGCGCCGCATTGGAGCCTAGCCAGATGGCATCCGGCTTGGCCGCAGCGATCTTGGTGGCCAGGGCTCCAAAATCGGTGTCCGAAATCAGAATTGTCTCTTCGGCGATCGGCTTGATGCCTTTGGCGGCCAGTGGCCCCATGAACGCCTTCATGTTGTTGATGTGGCCATCGTTGTCTCGGCCCCAGATGGCCGCCAGGCGCTGTGGCTTGACCTTGTCCACCGCGTACTGGGCCAGCGGTGCGACCTGCAGCTCCGAGGACGCCGTGACCTTCAGGTACCACTTGGTCACCGCCAACGGCGCGGCTGTCTGGGCCGTGGCGAACATCGGGATCTGCAGATCATTGAGCAGCGGTGCCAGCGCGATCATCAGCACGCTGTTGGCGCCACCCAGCACGATCAGCGCGTTGTCGACCTTGGCGGCACGCGTGAGCAAGGTGGTGATCTGCGCACGGTCGTTCTGGTCGTCGTTGGACACCAGCTTGATCGAGTTTCCGGCGCCGAGGTAGTTGGCCGCATTCAATTCGTCTACGGCCATCTTCACGGCGTTGGCCTCGGGTACGCCGACGAAGGCCAGCGGGCCGGTAAGGGCCTTGATCGACGCGATGGTGAATTCCGCCGCCGCAGCCGGCAACGGGCCCAGGACGGCCCCCGCAAGTGCCAACCCCAGAACATGTGACTTGATTTTCATCTGACTGTCTCCTTTGATCTTTGATAACGCCGACTGGCAAACGATGGTACCGGCCTGCGGCATCCGCGCCATACGGGTATGTACCCATCGCAGGCCTCGTCGCCGACCCCGGTCAAGAACCCCGGCGCGGGCTCGTCCAATTTCACTCCCGGCGTGCGCAATGGTCACTTCTTGAGGTGGGCTGGCCGCAGGTCAACAAACGTGGGCGTGCGCTCGGGCCAGTCGGCGGCGACCGGCACATCTCCCGCCCGGTTGCGCTCAAGCACGCCCATCACCTGAGGATAGTCCCGCACATCGAGGTAATAGAAGAACGACAAAGCGCGTTCCGCAAAGCGCCACAGGCCGTCGGACGACTTTTCGTAGATGTCGTCGTAGCGCAGGGCGGTGATCATGGGTGTCTCCTTGCGCCACACCTCGGCATGCACCGCCAACTGGCCGCGCGCGCGGGTCGCATTTTCGAACCAGATCACATGGTCGTGTGCGAAGTGGTTGGTGGCGCCCAGGACGCTGAACCGGCTTTCGAATTGCGTCAGGATGGCCGCGCGTCCGACCGCGCGCATGGCACCGTCCTTGGAGCCGAAAGATGCGTTGTCGGTGAACAATTCGCCCACCGATGCCAGGTCGCGGTCGTCGATGCAGAAGTTGTAGCGGGCGGTCAGTTCGCGGATGGCGAGGCGGTCTTCGACTTCGGCGATACGGGCCTCGACGGGCCGCGCGGCGGCGACTGCGGGGCGGCTGGGAAACGACATGATCAGGCTCCTTGTTGCGGGTGGTTGTTGGCGGCTTGACCGGCCGTGTCCTGGTAAGCCTGGACATAGTGGGCGACCGAACGGTGAAAGTTGATGGCACCGCCTTCGTTGCGCCCGAACAGCATGAACTCGTTGGCGCCCGAGGTCAACCCGCCCTGAATGCTGAAGCTGGCGTTGTAGTCTTCGTCCGCCACGATCTTGGCGTAGAGCGTGATGCGCTGCTTCATGGCCTCGGTCTGCTCCGGTGTGTAGCTGCGCGGGTCATCACGATTCACATGGTTCTGGATCGTGATGCAGCGGTCCGGCGCCACCGGAAACAGCTGGGAGACCATGCCTCCGTGTTTGTCGGCCGAGATCGAGATATGCGGAAACAGGGTTCGCACCGCGTGAAAGTGTTTGTCGGTGTAGTCGGACTCGGGTACGTCTTTCATGCGGGCCATCAACACCGGGTCGTTGCCCCAGGCGTTGCCACCCATACGCTGGTGGGGTCCACACGGCAAGGGCCCATAGGAGTCGTAAAGCGAGACAGAGCTGGCGCTCTCGCGTTTCCAGAACGGAAACAAGGTGTCCCGGTGCAGGAACGGAATGTGGTAACTCTCCAGGTAGCCGTCGTGGGATATCTTCCAGTTGGCGCTCTCCAGCCGGGACGTGCCATGCACAAACCACTGGTCGGCCTCCAGGCAGGTCAACTCGTCGAGCATGCCACCGAGGTACTCCTCCAGGTTGAACACCAGGCCAGGCGTGATGCAGACCCAGACGAACCCGACCCGTTCCTCGCAGGGCAACTCGACCAGGCCATAACGGCTCTTGTCCAGCTCGCCGAACTTGCGCGGGTCGGCCACGGCCAGCAAGCTGCCATCGGTGCTGAAGCGCCACGCATGGTACGGGCACACGAAGGTGCTGCGTTTGCCGCTTTCCCAGTGGGTATCGGTCACGGCACGGCCCCGGTGGCGGCAGGCGTTGATGAACGCTCTCAGGACCATGTCGTCGCCCCGCACGATCAGCACCGGCACATCCAGCACCTTGAGCGCCTTGTAGGCGCCGGCCTCGCGCAATTCGGTGCCAAGCCCCAGCATCAGGGGCAGGCGCCGGAAGATGGCGTTCATTTCCGCTTCCCAACTTTGCGGGCTGTACGAGGCAACGGGCAAACGGAAGATCTCGGGCGTCGAATCCGTGGTGCCATCGGCGGCGTGCCGGACGGCCCGCTGGACCATCTGGGCGACCTGCTGCCGCTGGTATTCCGATCGCGCCATTACATGAGCTCCTGGATGTGGAGGCGGGAAAACCCCCGTGTGAATCGGCGTTGATTATGCAATACTTTCGATCCTGAAGAAACAATGTTTCCTGCTTCTGTACTTTTTCCATAAAATAGAAACTGGGTTTCCGTAACAGACACAAACCTGGAGATTTCCACACCATGAACCACCACAAGCTGCTCATCCAGAACGCCAACCTGATTGACGGTACGGGCGCGAAGCCGCGCAAGGCGTCTGTGCTGATTTCGGGTGAGCGCATCAAGGCCGTCGGCAAGGCAGCCGACGCAGGTGCGCCACCCGGAACGCCGGTGTTCGATGCCACCGGCCTGTCGGTGATGCCAGGGCTGATCGACGGCCACGTGCACTCCACCTTTGACAATGCCGCCGGGCACGACGAGTTGTTCTACCACCGCCGCCCCGGCATGGCGGCCATCACGGCGGTGCGCAATGTGCGCGAGATGCTGACCTCCGGCCTCACGGGTTTCTTCGATGCGGACTCCCTGTACGACCTCGGTGTGGACCTCAAGGAAGCCATCAACCACGGCGTGATCGAAGGCCCGCGCATGAGTGTGGGCGGTTACGCCCTGATGACCTCGGTGGGTGGCGCCGCAGGCAGGCTGATGCCCGACAGCGGCACGATGGCGTATGCGCGCATGTTGCAGGGCAAGGACGCCATCACCGCCGAGGTGCGGCGCCAGATCAAGATCGGCTGCGACTGGATCAAGGTGCATGTGACCGGCTCATTTGCGCACCGGCGCAGCGAAGGCGAATTCGTGACCTTCACCAAGGAAGAATTGCGCCTGATCTGCGACATCGCACACGACTATGGCATCCCGGTGGCGGGCCACTGCCGCGGTGCGCGTTCGATCCGCGTGGCCTGCGAAGCCGGTTTCGACCAGATCATCCACGCCACCCAGATGGACGACCGCGCGCTGGATTCCGTGGTCAAGCACGGCGCGTTCATCGTGCCGGCGCTGACCTTCCAGGCCAACCTGATGGAGTTCGGCGACGCGATCAACGCCAGCCCGGCCATGCAGGATATCTTCCGCAAGGAAATCGAGGACAGCGCCGACATGTTCCGCAAAGCGTTCAAAGCCGGTGTGCCCGTGTTATGCGGGTCGGAGTCGGGCTTCTCGGTCACCCCCTACGGCGACTGGCATTACCGCGAGATGGAGGTCTTCGTCAAACACGTCGGCCTGACCACCCTTGAAGCCATCCAATGCTGCACCCAGCACGGCGCACTCGCGCTGCGCATGAAGGACCAGGTCGGCACGCTGCAGGCCGGTCGCCTGGCAGACCTGCTGGTCGTGGACGGCGACCCGTCGAAAGACATCACCGTGCTGGGCCGGCGCGACAAGCTGCGCATGGTCATGCTCGGTGGCAAGTCCATCGACCTCACGCGCGTCGAGCCCACGCGCACGCCCTTGCCCGAGTGGCGTGTGCATGAGTTCGGCAGCATCCTGTCCAAAGCCACGGTCGAAAATGCACGTGGTGGCAAGCCGCTCCCGCGCGACTATTGAGGTTTTCGGAATTCGCGACACCCCCCAAACCGTTCGCCCTGAGCTTGTCGAAGGGCTGCAGGCTTCGACAGGCTCAGCCCGAACGGTGTAACGAATTGCGAAAAGATCAATAGAGAGAACCCCACGCCATGGCACGCAATCTGATACTCACCGGCGGGCTGTACCACCCGTTCGACGACGCCTGCGTCACCTTGACCGACTTGCTGGCAAAGGTGGGCATCGACTCCGACACCACCACCGACATCACCACCGGCCTGTCCTGGCTGGACGATGGTGGCTACGACCTGCTCACGGTGTATTGCCTGCGCTGGCCGATGCAGGAAGAACGTTTTGCCAGCGACCGGGCACGCTGGGCGGTGACCCTGACACCCGCCGACACGGCGCGCATCGAGGCCCACCTCGCAGCGGGCCGGGGCATCCTGGCACTGCACACGGCAGCCATCAGTTTTTCCGACTGGCCGCGCTGGCGTCAGATCGTCGGGGCGGGATGGATCTGGGGCACCTCCAACCATCCTCCGCACGGCCCGGTGGACGTGTGTATCACCGCGCGCACCCACCCCATCACGGCCGGACTGGAGCCCTTCAATTGCCCCGAGGAAGCCTACGCCCGCATGGACCTGGTGCCCGGCATTGAAGCCCTCGCCACCGTGCAGGCGCCCGCGCAGGAATCGCCCTCGCCCAGCCTGTGGGCACGCGAGGTCGGGCCGGCCCGCGTGGTGTACGACGCGCTCGGGCACGACAGCGCCTCCTTCGAGCAACCCACCCACCAGCGCATGCTCCAGCGCGCCGCCCTGTGGGCGACGCGGCGCAGCGACGCCCACATCGCGCGCGCCTGAGCGCCCCATCGAGATTCCCGCACCATGCGTACCCTGCAAGACAAATCCATTCTTATCACCGGCGGGGGCACCGGCATCGGCGCCGGATGTGCCAGCTACTTCGCAGCGCGCGGTGCCTGCGTCACCATCAGTGGCCGGCGCGAGAACCGCCTGCGCGAAGTCGCTGATGCCATCGGGCCGACCTGCCATTGGGTGGTGGGTGACGTGACCGTTGCCCAGGACCGGCAGACCATGCTCGACGCCGCCCTGACCCACGGCGGTGGCCGCCTCGACGTGCTGGTCAACAACGCCGCCATCACGCAGCACAGCGGCCTGGTGGGCATGGACGAAGCCACATTGCTGAAGGTGCTGCACAGCAACGTTGCCGCCCCGCTGATGCTCACCCAGGCCGCATTGCCAGCGCTTGAAGCCAGCAAAGGCTGCGTGATCTTCATCGGCTCGGTCCACACCCGGCTGGCTCTCGCCGGCAGGCTGGCCTACGCGGCGTCCAAGGGGGCGGTGCAGAACATGTCGCGCGTGCTGGCCTCGGAACTCGGCCCGCGCGGCGTTCGCGTGAACTGCGTCGTGCCGGGCGCCGTCGCCACCGAGATCAACGCCGCCGTGACCGGGCAGGACCCGAAAGAAGCCAAAGCCTTCTTCTACAAACTGGCCCACATGCACCCGATCGGCCGCATCGGAGAAACCGATGACATCGCGCAGGCGATGGAGTACCTGATCCACGCTACCTGGACCACCGGCGCCGTCCTCGACGTGGACGGCGGCATGGGCCTGGGCAGCGCCAAGCTCTGATCGCCACA